>JBDKFF010000142.1:0-3568 GCA_039798865.1 Bacteroidota bacterium | reverse complement strand
CGCAAATAGGTTACCCCTGCGGCCCAAATTTCTTGGGAATCGATCGGGGTAATTGTTTTACCCAGTTTGGTTGAGTAATCCTGTTTTTGGCAGAAATCGAATAGATTAGCTTGATTGATGAAATCATCCCAAGGCTGGTTGATGACATTTGTCGAGGAGGCTTGGCTATTCTCAATTTGAATTCCGCCATCGACGCGGTAGATTTTATAAAAGTTCATAGGTTTAGTTTTTGGCATAGGTATGCGAAAAACAAATCTAATGAATCGAGGGCGAAGGGGAAAGGGAGTAGGATT
This sequence comes from Bacteroidota bacterium, assembly GCA_039798865.1. Taxonomy (GTDB): domain Bacteria; phylum Bacteroidota; class Bacteroidia; order Cytophagales; family Spirosomataceae; genus Aquirufa. The sequence continues at coordinate 3,275 of JBDKFF010000142.1, read as the reverse complement.
ATAAATTTGAGAATGAAAGATCCTCGTCGATCAATGGCCAATGTATCCCAAGACCCGAGGGGCTGATTTGAAACGTATTTCGTTCTTTTTCTGAGGCGTAAAGTAGTTTAGGCGAAATCTCATGTAAGGCATAGCTTGTGCATTGCCTATTGACAGTAATTACCAGAAAGTTTCCTTCAAATTCAATTTGTTGAATATGCGATTGATTTGATTTCATTTGCCTTTATTGATAATAATTGAAATGTAAATTCCACGAGGAAATAATCAACGAAAGATTTTTTAAGATAATTTCTTCAAATTCTCTTTTCAGACTTGGAGTCTAATTAAATGAATTTGCATAGGAAATCATATTCGATTTTTGATTAATCTAATATTTTACCTTAGTTTCTCCTTTGATGCCATGAATATGCATGGGTCCATAACCCTCGTTGGAGTTCAAAAAAAACACGCCATCCTTTGTTTCGAAGTATTGTGTGCATTTAGAAAAGATATGCCCGAATTTGAGAAGTAAATTTGACATACTAATCTAAAAAACTGATAAAAAGATCACTTTGTCAATTTATTGATATTAATAGGATTCCAAGGCTTTATCAAAGGCTTGCTGCACTTCTGATGCAATTCGTTGGGGAAAACTGACCTGGTACCAACAATCATTATTCACCTCCTGCGCTATAATTTGAATGGGGTATTTTTTGATGACCTTCATGACCTCATTCATCTGCGGGTAATTGAAGCGAAGTTCAAGTTCGATCATCGGTTCGATTTCGATGATGTTCGATTCGGCCAAAGCGGCGAGACTCGCTTCTTTGTAGGCGTGAATCAATCCCGGGACGCCCAATAAGGTGCCTCCAAAATATCGGACAACCGCTATAAGCGTAAAATGCAGATTGGCCGACAAAATCGTATTCAAAATGGGCTTGCCAGCTGAACCGGACGGTTCGCCATCATCATTCGAACGAGCCTCTTCGGGGCTAAATCCAAGTCGATAAGCATAACATACATGACGTGCCTTTGGATGCAATTCCTTTAAGGAATTTATCTGTTCCTTGATATTATCGAGATCTTTCACGGGAAATACATATCCGATGAATTTACTTCCTTTATCTTTGTAGAGTCCCTCGGCGGGTTGTGAGATGGAAAGGTAGGAATCGGGAATGGACATGCACGTTTGAAAAATTAAATTTATGCATAACAATCATTTTTTCCTACGAATTCTTGCGCGGGAGCTTCGTCAAATTTTGACGTATGCGCGTCTCAAGCAGTGTTTTTCGCAGGAGAAGGATGAATTGGTCATTGGGTTTGAGCGTCAAAACGGCTTGGATTTTTGGATCAAATGCAGCTTTGGCTCCCAATTTTCGAGCATGCAATTCCCCTCCGAGTTTCATCGGGCGGGACGGAATTCGGTGGATTTGTTTTCGGATTTGTTGTTGCACGAAGTACAGGATGTTCGCGTATTCGATAATGAACGGGCCATAGGTCTGTACTTTTTGGGTGAGCAGGTCTTGGTGTTGAAGATGTTTGGGAATCGCTCGAATGTGATTTTATTTCAAGCCGGGGAACATCGCGCGCAGTTTCAGAAGCGTTTGGGAAAGGATTTTGATATCCAGTTGGACCAGCTAGACCGTCAGATTGATCAAAGCGAAGCGGCATTCATCGAAGCGGATGGGGATTGGATGGCCTTATATCCGACGCTGGGAAAGGAGGGAGCTGCTTACTTGTTGGCACAAGGTTATGAAAATCAGTCGTTGCAGGGTAAATGGGCTTTGCTTCAGTCAACCATAGATTCCTTGGAATCTCCCACGTTTTCTATTTTAGAAACGCCGAAGGGGATTGCCTTGAGTTTGTTTCCGCCTACTGCGGGACTCTTGTACCAAACAGATGATATATTCGATGCACTGAATCAATTTTATTCGCTACATTATTCGGTCGGGGAGTTCCGAAGGGAAAAAGCCCAACTCATCGAAACATTGACTAAGTTGCGAATCAAGGCGGTTCATTATTTGGAGAGTTTGGAGAAGCAACAGGTTAAACGTGATTCCTCCTTGGCTTATGAAGAAATGGGCAATATCTTGATGGCCTATTTGCATTTGATACCGGAAGGATCCAAATCGGTCGAGTTGGAAGATTTTTACCATGGGGGAAGGGTGACAATTAAATTAAATCCACAATTATCGGGCCCTGAGAACGCGGAGAATTATTACCGAAAGGCGAAAAATTTTTCCAAGGAAATCGCGCAATGGGAGTCGACCGTCGCACGAAAAAAAGCCGAGATCGAAGAGCTTTCCATTCAATTACAGGGAGTCGAGAAAGCGCAAGTACGAAAAGAATTGAAGCCGTATTTGGCGTATTTACAGGTTCAAAATGCGGGTAAAACCGCCTCGGAGGATTTGCCATTTAAGCAGTTCACTTATGCGGGATGGACGATTTGGGTAGGTAAAAATGCAAAGAACAATGATTTATTGACCTTGAAATATGCTAAGAAATTCGATATCTGGTTGCATGCTCGGGATGTATCAGGTTCCCATGTAATTATTCGAAATCCAAATCAAAAGACGGTACCTAAGCAAGTGATTGAGAAGGCGGCGGAATTGGCAGCTCATTTTTCGAAGCGGGCTACGGAGTCTCTTTGTCCGGTGATTGTCACGGCTAAAAAGTATGTTCGAAAGACGAAGGATTTATTGCCGGGACAAGTGATTGTGGATCGGGAGGAAGAGGTTGTCTTGGTACGGCCGACCTATTGGGAATAGTATAATTCCGCTAAATCCTTTTCTTTTCTCGGGGAATCCCCTATTTTCGTAGCTGATTACCCAAAAACTAAACCCTCATTTTATGCAAGCACACAGTTTACAGCTGCTCGACTACCTAGTCTTCTTATTCTATTTTGTTATTGTTTCAGGTTATGGTTACTGGATTTACAACAAGAAAAAATCGAAAATCGCTGATTCAAACGATTTCTTTTTAGCCGAAGGTTCATTAACCTGGTGGGCAATTGGTTCCTCGTTGATTGCATCCAATATTTCTGCGGAACAGTTTATTGGAACCTCAGGGGATGGTTTTCAGATGGGTTTGGCGATTGCTACCTACGAATGGATGGCCGCAGCGACCTTATTAATTGTGGCGATTTTCTTCATGCCGATCTATTTGAAGAACAAGATTTTTACCATGCCGCAGTTTTTGAATCGACGTTATAACTCGACGGTGAGTTTAATTATGGCCGTATTTTGGTTGTTATTATACATAGCGGTCAACTTAACTTCTATTTTATATTTAGGAGC
>JBDKFF010000141.1:0-3659 GCA_039798865.1 Bacteroidota bacterium | reverse complement strand
GGTTATGTGATGCAACAACCACGCAGCGATGTGTGGGTGGAAGGCAAGCAAGGTCTAGCCTTGTTTAAAGCGGGAATTCAAGGTATGTTGATGGGTAAATACATCTCGGAACACGATGCCTTGATTGCGAATAAATTAGCCTACGCAATTTGTGGGGGAGATTTAGATGCGCCTCAATTAGTCACCGAGGAATACATGCTTGACTTGGAGCGGGAGGCATTCTTGTCGTTATCTGGGGAGCGCAAAACATTGGAACGAATCAGTAGCTTATTAAATGGAGGTAAACCTTTAAGAAATTAATCATGAACGCATATATCATAGCAGGTTACCGCACGGCGGTGGCAAAAGCAAACAAAGGTGGATTTAGAACCATGCGACCAGATGATTTGGCAGCAGAGGTGATCAAACATTTAATGGCGCAGGTTCCTTCAGTGGATCCGGTCTTGGTCGAGGATTTGATCGTCGGCAACGCCATTCCTGAAGCGGAACAAGGCATGCAGATGGCTCGTTACATTTCGTTATTGTCTTTGCCAAAGAGCGTGCCCGGGTTCATCATCAACCGTTATTGCGGATCAGGCTTAGAGGCGATTGCCTTGGCGGCGAGCAAGATTGGTTCGGGACTCGCAGATTGCATCATTGCGGGGGGAACGGAATCCATGAGCATGTTGCCCATGATGGGACATAAAACCGTATTGAATTACAACATCGCATCGGAGCATCCGGATTATTACATCGGGATGGGCTTAACGGCTGAGGAAGTTGCGAAGAAATATGAAATCTCCCGGGATGACCAAGACACATTTGCCTTGGCATCGCACCAAAAGGCCCTTGCGGCACAAGCTGCTGGACATTTTGATGCATCCATCGTCCCCATCAACGTATCTGAAAATTATTTCGATGCGGCGTCTGGGAAGAAGAAAACAAGAACTTGGACAGTCAGCAAAGATGAAGGTCCACGTGCGGATACAACCATCGAAGCCTTAGGGAAATTAAAACCCGTGTTTGCGATGGGTGGAACGGTTACGGCGGGGAATGCCTCGCAAACTTCGGATGGAGCGGCTTTTGTTTTGGTCGTATCTGAAGCCTTCGTAAAGCAACATAAACTCGAGCCGATTGCCCGCATGGTGACATATGCTACGGCGGGTGTAGAACCTAGCTTGATGGGAATTGGACCGGTGGAGGCGATTCCATTGGCTTTGAAGAAGGCTGGCTTGAAACTGAATGACATCCAACAAATCGAATTGAACGAGGCCTTTGCAGCACAGTCGCTTGCCGTTATCAAAACATTGGGCATTGACCCAAGTATTGTGAATGTGAATGGAGGAGCGATTGCATTAGGTCATCCACTGGGATGTTCCGGAGCGAAACTATCCATTCAGTTGTTCGACGAAATGAAACGCCGCAACCAGAAATACGGTATGGTAACTGCCTGCGTAGGAGGTGGCCAAGGCGTGGCTGGGATTTACGAGCGACTTTAAAATGTAGAGACGCGATACCTCGCGTCTTAAATATGTAGAGACGCGACACTTCGCGTCTTAAATTAATGAGACGCGATACTTCGCGTCTTAAATATGTAGAGGCGCGACACTTCGCGTCTTAAATTAATGAGACGCGAGGTATCGCGTCTCTACAACAAAAAACAAACGCGAAATAAAGATTCCGCAAAAATTAAAATGAGACGCGAGGTATCGCGTCTCTACATCATCAACAAATGACATCAACCGATTACATCCGCCTAGAATCTGAATACGGTGCCCATAATTACCATCCCATCCCCGTTGTCTTGAGCAAAGGCCTCGGCGTGTATGTATGGGACGTAGAAGGTAAGAAATATCTTGATTTTTTGTCGGCCTACAGCGCCGTCAATCAAGGTCATTGTCACCCTCGATTAATTCAAGCCATTAGCGAACAGGCTCAAAAACTCACCCTGAGTTCACGCGCGTTTCACAACGACCAATTAGGCCAAACCGAAAAGAAGCTAGCGGAAAAATTTGGCTACGATAAGGTCTTGTTGATGAATACGGGAGTAGAAGCCGGAGAATCTGCGATCAAACTCGCGCGCAAATGGGCTTATGAGGTGAAGGGGATTCCCAATAACCAAGCACAAATCATCGTGGCAGAGGGTAATTTCTGGGGAAGGACCATCGCGGCGATTTCCTCTTCGACGGACCCCAGCAGCTACCACCATTTTGGTCCCTATGCGCCTGGATTTATTAAGATTCCCTATAGTGATTTAGCTTCCTTGGAAGCGCAAGTGAAGAATCCCGATGTTGCCGCCTTTATGGTGGAGCCCATTCAAGGAGAAGCAGGCGTCATTCTACCCGATGCCGGTTACCTCAAAAAGGCATCGGAACTTTGTAAGAAACACAATGTTTTATTCATCGCCGACGAGATTCAAACGGGCCTTGGACGGACGGGGGCTTGGTTAGCCTGTCACCATGAATTCGTACATCCCGATATTTTATTATTAGGTAAAGCCCTATCGGGAGGTTTCATGCCCGTTTCTGCAGTCTTGTGCCGTGATGAAATCATGTTGACCATTAAACCCGGCGAGCATGGTTCAACGTTCGGTGGAAACCCTTTGGCCTGTGCCGTGGCGAATGTAGCCATCGATATTTTAGGGGATGAAGATTTGATTGAAAACGCGGAAAAGCGAGGCCAACAATTGATGAAATTCCTTCAGACCTTACAAGCGAAAACGGCGCTCATCCGAGAAGTACGCGGCAAAGGTTTGCTTTGTGCTATTGAGATAAATACCGATGAAGACAGTCCGGTAGCCTGGGAAATCTGCCTTGATTTCATGCGCGCGGGTCTTTTGGCGAAACCGACACATGGCAACAAAATCCGTTTAGCACCTCCTTTGACCATTACCAAAGTGGAGATGGAACAGGCCTGCGAAATTATCGAGAAAGTATTTTTTGGCTATTAACGTATCTCGAAACAGCGCATCGAAATGCCTCCATAAACGAGTTGCTCGTAAGTCGTATGGACTTGCTCGTCGGCGCGCGCTAAAGCCAAACTGTATAAGAGCGGAATGTAATGATCCGGCGTAGGGACCGAATAACGCCCACCCGGAGCACGTTCGTAATCCAAGAGTCCTTCGACGTTTTTGTCGGCAATTAAATTCGCCGACCACGCATCAAATTCCTGTGCCCATTCGTAGCCAAAATTCTCTTGACCCGAACTCAGGTTGGGGATACTCGCCTGTAAATTGTGCACGATATTTCCACTACCGAGAATCAACACCCCTTTTTCTCGCAAAAATTGTAATTCGCGTGCTAAGGAGATATGATAGCCTAATGGCCGAGAATAATCGATGGAAAGTTCGAAGCAAGGGATAGTATACTGTGGAAATAGATGGCATAAAACGGTCCAGGCACCATGATCTAAGCCCCATTCGGTGGTAGGCTGGACCGACTTCACTTCATCCGCCAAAGCCGAGGCAAAGAATGGGCTTCCGGGAGCCGGATATTGGTATTGATGCAATTCTCGAGGGAATCCCCCAAAATCATGGATCGTTTCTGGATTCGGAGAAGCTTGGACGAAGCTGCCTCCGCGGGTCAACCAGTGTGCAGAAACCACCAATACCGCTTGGGGTGGGGCGATGGAAGCGCCTAATTGATTCAAGGATTGTGTAAATGGGTTGTCCATTAACGCAT
>JBDKFF010000140.1:0-5619 GCA_039798865.1 Bacteroidota bacterium | reverse complement strand
CAAAGATCGACTTGAATTTTCCCTCCAATAAATACGATATCACCTGCGAACCCGATTTATATTGCTCCGGATCAAAATCCTTGCCCGATGAGGACAAGGGTAGGGTAGCCGGTGCTTTTTGGACTTGCGTAGCGGGACTCGTCGCCAACAGGGCCGTTTTCTTCAATCCGCTACTTCCCGACACCGTATCGATACTCGATACAAAACGTCCGTAAATCGCATCTAAATTCTTCGTAATGACCGACGATGGATTGCCTGTTAATAAGGGGAATGCTGGCCAGGGCATTAACTGAATATTGGCCTTGTCGCCAAAGTTACCCACCTGCAAAGGGATCATCCCACTCAATTGGGCATCCTTCACCATATTGGCATTCAAACGCAAACCATAACGAAATAACATCTCATTCAATCCCACATCCATCACCGATGTCACCAATCCCTGGCCTTGGATCGTATCTATATGTATCCCCTCAAGAAAGAATATGCCCTTTCCTCCCTTCACCAAAAATTGGTCAATTTTATATTGGTCATCCACACTGAATTTCCGATCCGGCTGTATCACACATATCGCATCTAAACCTTCCAAGGTTGCCGAAGCGCTTAAATCCACCGGATACAAATCATACGACTTTCGCAATGACGCGATCAAGCCCAATTGCTTGATGGCCGGAACCTTACTGTAATCCAAGAAAAAACCAATTTTCTTACGATCCGTCTGCGTCAAGGTTTGGATCCCCTGCATGATTTCGTATTCGAGGCCTTCGACCGACTGGTTGAGCACTTCTTGCGGAGTCGCTAATTGATTGCCCTTTAACAGCAATACACCCGCTTGTTTATCCCCTTTTTCAATCACCAAACCTGGAAAGACCATTTGCTGAACCTGCTTGCCTCCCTCGTTATTGACGATGTTGGTGGGCGGTAATCCCAAAGAGTCCAATAAAAAGATTTGTTCCTCACGAGCCTTCGAATCCGGGAATTCCTCATAGATGTTGACCGTCTCAATCGTGATCGTTTGCGGACTAGTTCGCTGAATGTCTCGCAACATATCCAGACTCGCTTTTTGGAGCCGTTTGAAGCCACCTGGGAGGTCATTACCTGCAAGGTATAATTTGATGCGAATCGGACCATCCAGCGACTGCAAGGTTGAAATCGTGGATTCGCTCAAGGTGAATTTTTTCTCCTCACTCAAATCCCATCGGATGAGGACATAGGGGCTCACCAACAGAAGTATTATTCCTGCTACTACCCAAATCATCCACGTCCGTATTTGCTTTTTCATGGCTTGTAAACAAGAAAAGCATCCCTTCCAGAATGCTTTTCTTGTCTTGGAAAAGGTCTATTAATAGAACTTGTAACGCTTATCAACAATCTTGGCATTTTCCTTGATTGCCTCATTGATGTAGAATGATGAACGCTGAACACCCATCATCTGCAATTGATTCTTGTATTGCGAGTAATCCGCTAAGGCTGGAGCTGCTACACCACCCGTTTTCTCAGCGATAAACACACCGTTGTCTCCTACAAATACCGAACTACGCTTGCCATTTTTCAAACCAGCGATACGACCCAATGCAATGGCATCTGGACCCGCAGTGTTTAACATACCACCCGCTAAGGTTTGATCTTGTACCGTTTCTACCAAAGCTCCTGCACCATACTTCTGTGCGATCTGCTCCAACGTACCTTTGATACCCGCTAATTTCTTCGAGATTTGCTCTCCTTTCAATTGGTTACGTACCAAAGCCGTTAATTCAATACGGTAATCATCTACCTTCACATTGTCTTTGTCTGTCTTTCCTGTCAAGTAAGCCACAATATATTGGTTATCTTGCTCAAATACTTTCTTCGAACCATCACCAACCGCCGTGTTCTCATCAAAGGCCCAACGAACGATTTCACGTGCATTCGCTAAGTTGTTCACCGCCGACGAATTCTCTTGTAAACGATCCGCACGCATCATGATGATGGATTTGTCTTTCTTCAAAGCCACCTCAAATGCCGCTAAAGTTCCATTCGCATTGGCAAAAGCATCCGCTTGCGTAAATACCTTGTCTAAAGTAGCTTGCGTTGGAGCAATCGTCTTATTGATCGCCGCTAATTTGTAGCTCGTATTTGATTTAGCATCCGTTACTTTCACGATGTGGTAACCGAATTCCGTTTCAATAACGCCTGGCATTAAACCGGTTCCGTTAAAGCCAAACAAAGCTTTTTCGAATGATTTAACCATCGCACCATTGTTCTTGAAATAGCCTAAGTCACCGCCATTTTGCGCTGTGCCATCCATGCCATTCATTTGTGCCAAAGTCTCAAAGCTTCCGCCTCCTTTAATCTGCGTCAAAATCGCCTCTGCACGTTGCTTCGCTTGTGCCTTCGCTGAATCCGACTTGTTTGCTGGAGTAATCAAAATATGACTCGCACGCATCGTGAATAAGGAATCTTTCTTCACACCGCCGTATTTGTAAATTGAATAAGTTAATCCTTCTTTAAATGGACCGTAGATACCACCCACTTGGAAAGTTGGCAACATGGTTTTCACTGCCGCTGGAATTTCAGCGTATGGCAATAAATAAGGTGTACGAACATCTGAATTCAACATAGCAAATGCCGAGTCATTCGGAGCAACAGCTAAGTCCTTTGCCAATTTCTTGATTTGGTTGTAGAATTCAACCGTATCTTGCTTCGTTGGAATGACTGGGAATGTTGCATATTGAATCGAACGCGTATTCGTGCCTTTAAATTGATCCTTATGCTTCGCTAAATATTCTTCCAATTGAGCGTCTGTTACCTTAATGGTAGTATCTGGAACCGAAAAGAAAGGAACAAACAAGAAACGCGCATTGAATTTCGCATTTTGTGATTGGTATTCTTTCGCTGCATCAGCTTGTGTTACGTAATTAGATAAACGTAGTAAGTTTTCGTATTTCGAACGGATACGATCTTGAGAGATTGATTTCTCAAAGGCCGCCCAAGCTTGTTGCTGTTGTGCTGGCATCGTCTTCAAGTTCTTTAAAAATTGAATGACAAATGTCTTATCAAATTGACCCGTTTGTGGATTCGTAAATTGCTGACGTACCGAAGGATGAATGTAATTTCCTTGAACCATATCAATCAATTCCTCCTCAGAAACTTTCAATCCCAAAGCATCGAATTCTTTTTTGTAAGCGATATCCAAAATGAATTGGTTCCAAACTTGGTCACGAATAGACGCCGCCTCTTGCTCAGATGGGCCTTTTCCTGTTTGTGCTGTGTAGTTGGCCGTTGCCTCCTCCACTTTCTTCTGGAAGTCTTGAATCATGATGCTTTCGCCCGCGATCTCACCTACTTCTTGTGAATTTGAACCAAATAAGGATGATTTACCTTGAAAGATATCCGCTCCCACGAGAAACAACACTAAACTGATCGCGATAGCCGCTGCCGCAATTCCCGATTTCTCTCTAATTTTTGTAATTAATGCCATTGATACTATTATCTAATTGTTTTGTACGCTTTGTATTCTTTTATTTTCCCGACTTTGTCTTGAACAAAAGAAACGCAAAATAATCACATTTCTAATGAAAAAGCAAGTCGAAGAGAAACTAATCTAGCCTTTTAACACGCTTTTTAAACTTTCTAAGAAACGATCCGCAATTGCCTGGTCGATTGCCAAACTTGGCAACAAACGAAGCGTATGTTTTCCCGCATAGCCCATAAAGATATGATGTTCATGCAATAAGGCATCCCGAACAGGTCCTACTGCCGCCTCAAGCTCAATTCCAATCATCAGACCGCGTCCGCGAACATCCGTAATTCCGGGAATTCCAACCAATTCTTTTTCAATATAGGCTCCAATTTTCGTTGCATTATCTAAAAGTTTTTCCTCTTCGATAATGTCCAAAACCACATTCGCTGCTGTGCATGCCAAATGATTTCCTCCAAAGGTTGTTCCCAACAAACCATAACTTGCTTGAATGTGTGGTGCAATTAACACACCACCAATCGGAAATCCATTGCCCATGCCTTTCGCGGTCGTCATCATGTCGGGATGAATTCCCGCGTATTGATGCGAGAAAAATTTCCCCGAACGACCATAGCCACATTGAACCGAATCCAAAATTAATTGCGCTCCCGTTTCATCACAACGCTGACGCAAAGCCTGTAAAAATGGTGTTGACGCCACTTGAATTCCACCTACACCTTGAATTCCTTCTACAATCACCGCTGCTGTTTCTTCGGTAATCACCTCATTCAATCCCTCGATTTGATTGAAGGGATGGAAGCTAACATGGGAAGTATCGTTGATCGGTGCCACAATGCTCGGATTATCCGTCACCGCCACGGCACCCGCCGTACGTCCATGGAATGCCTTGGTGAATGCCACGACCTTCTTGCGACCCGTATGAAAAGATGCCAATTTCAGCGCATTTTCATTCGATTCCGCTCCTGAGTTCGTTAGAAATAATTGATAATCCGGGTAGCCCGAAATACGACCTAATTTTTCTGCCAATTCCTTTTGGCCTGAAATCACGATTGAATTCGAGTAAAAACCGATGTTCGATAATTGGGCCGTCATCTTGGATACGTAAGTCGGGTGCGAATGACCGATCGAGATCACCGCATGTCCGCCATATAAATCCAAATATTCCTGTCCATTCTTATCCCATACCGTACTTCCCTGGGCTTTCACCAGTTCAATGGGGTAGAGTGGGTATACGTCAAATAGTTGCATAAGCTTTCTATTTTAGCCCTAGGCTTCAGCCTAGGGGATTCCCCAGGTTAAAACCTGGGGTTATAAATAAATGATTAGTTTGACGCGAAGTATCGCGTCTCTACAAAAAAATATCGTCCAACGTCTAATGTCCAACGTCCAATGTCTAAAATCCTATCGCCTTCAAACCCAACCCTGCCGTTTCTGGCCAGCCCAACATCAGATTCATGTTCTGAACGGCCTGTCCGGATGCGCCCTTGATTAGGTTATCAATCACCGAGCTAATGAGTAATTGCCCATCATGAACTTCCAAATGCAAAAAACATTTGTTCGTATTTACCACTTGCTTCACATCCACGGCTTGTGGACTCACAAAGACAAAGGGAGAATTCGCATAATAGTTCTCGTATAATTCAATTGCTTCCTCCTGCGTTCCGGCATAGGCTGTATACACATTCGCCATAATTCCGCGCGAGAAATTTCCTCGGTAAGGAATGAAATTCACTTTCGGTGCCGGGTTTTTAGTCCCCAATACCATTCCGATTTCCGTTAAATGCTGGTGCGTGAAGGCCTTGTAAATACTGATGTTATTATTTCTCCACGAAAAATGACTCGTTGAGGAAAGCGCCTGTCCCGCACCCGTCGAACCCGTTACCGCCGACACATGTACATCCGATGTCAATAACCCCGCTTGTGATAAAGGCAACAACGCTAATTCGATGGAGGTTGCGAAGCAGCCCGGATTGGCGATTTTAGTAGCCGACTGGATTTTCTCCTTTTGGAATTCCGCCAAACCATACACGAATCCCTCGGATTCATCCCGGAAGTCGGTACTTAAGTCCACGATTTTGGTATGCCAAGGAATGTCGTTAGCCGCTAAAAATTTCTTCGACTCACCATGTCCTGAACATAAAAATAGTACATCCACCGGACTC
>JBDKFF010000139.1:0-5460 GCA_039798865.1 Bacteroidota bacterium | reverse complement strand
GAAAAATAGCGCAATCCGGTTGCGAGTGTATTCTTCCACGAACCTAGTGTGTAGTTGGTCAAATAGCGTAACTCAAGGCCATTGGTCTGGTAAAAATCTTGATCGACTTGTCGGTTACCCAGGGGGTCGATTTCCGTAATGGCTTTGGTGAATCCTACCGAGCTTCGCTCCGCGGTTGTTCCGAAGTATTTCAGAGATAGTTTTGAGTCAGTGCTAATGAGGTAGTCGGCCGTCAACGCATAAATCAACCAAGGATTACTGAACCAATTTCGGGCGCGCTTGCTTTGCTGTGCGTTCTGCGCAAACTCCCCATCGGTCAATCCCCCGGCTTGTTGGCTCTGCGTATACATATAGGTCAACTGCGCCCCAACTTTTAATTTATTATTTACGGCATAAGACAATTCGGCATGCGAGTGGTCGGTGTTAAAGTAGGAATTCTGGCGCCAGCCGTTCCCGAGTCTTTTTTGGTAATAGGTCGTATAGCTTAATCGCCCAGAAGTTCCACCGAGGTAATTGAAGGAGCTAAAAAGGCCATTATTTCCGGTCGTGTTTTGGCTTTCTACGACAAGCTTGGTGGAAATATCGGGCTTGCGTAAGACAAAGTTCATGAGTCCACCGAATTGCGGGCCGTATTGCAATGAGCTCGCGCCGCGGATGATTTCGATGCGGTCAACGACCTCCATGGGCGGCGTGTAATAAGCTTCCGGGTAACCCATCGGGTCAGGTGTGATGTCATAGCCATCCATGCGCACATTGAATTCCCAGGAACGATTGGGGGATAGGCCGCGGGACGCAACACCGAGTTGGATCCCTGAACCATCACTCTCCCAAACGGAAATACCTGGTGTCCGCGAGAAAATCTGGCGCGAATTGTTCATCGCCAAGTTTGCTTGCAGATTATCGAGCACGATGACCTCATTTTTTTTCCCGGCTGCGATTGTATATTCGTTGACCTGTGGCAAAAATGCATTTCCTTTGACGCCTGCTTCCGCAAAGACGGAAACCCCGCTTAATTCGGTCGCATCATTCAGGGTGAAATTGGAGTTATTTGATTCGCCCGCTTGTAAGTTGATTTCTTTTTCGGCCGACTGCAATCCAACGAAACTTACTTTGATCGTGTATTTCCCGGGCTTCAATCCTTTGAGAATATATTGTCCAGCGTTATTGCTTTGTACCCCTCGAACGGTTCCGATAAGTATGATGGAAGCGCCCGGTAAAGCCTCATTTGAGGCCGTTTGAACAAGTCCCGAAATTTGAGCTGTTTGGGCAAAGGATGCCAGAGAAAGTAGCCATACGAAACCCAAAGCGATATATTTCATGCAATACTTATTTAGACTAATTTTAAATAGAGTGCAAATGTAGGTGGGGGCTTTTGTTTATGCAAGCTTATTTAGAATTATTTTAAATAATAATGAAAATACCTTAGAAACGACATAAATGATACCTTTGGAATATAAAATTCACGGGTATGTACATCTCATTGACGGGTTTAAAGCCCAAAGGGTTCTTTGCTTACATTCGTTTTTGGCTATTAGCCATTCCTTCCTTTCGGCAGGCCCAAACGGCACCTGGCAATCTGCATTGTGATGTCAAGAAGGTGAAGGAATATCAATGCACAATCACGGCTTGGGAGAGTCGGGAAGTGATGTTGAACTACCTACGTAGCGGCGCCCATTTAAAAGCCATGAAAGCGTTCACGAAAATTGCAACAGGGCCCACTTATGGTTATGAATCCGATACGATTCCCACCTGGGAGGAGGCTTATGTGTTGTTAACCGAAAAAGGGAAAATGCACTAATAGAATAGCAATTCATCCACCCGGAGCCAAGCCCCCTTGCCCTTGTTATCCACAAATGCCGGTAGGCTACGTAATCGGGTCGCTTTCACGCGGTAGTATTTTGCCGTAACGCCTTTTAAAGGAATGTTAATTCCTTTTGGCGAATAGCCATTTTTTTCCTTCGGCTGTTCTGGTTTGAATCGCGAAACTAACTGTAACTTCGCCGCATCATCTCCCGCCCAAACCTCGATGCTCGTCGGCGGAAACACATCCGAATCCGTCTTTTCCAAATAAGAGAATGTCACCCCTTGAATGTGGGTTGGTTTCGCAAATGTCGCCACCGCATCAAAGTCCGTTTCCTTAAAGCCCAACCATGTAAAATTGGATACCCCTTTCACCTCTCTTGCCCCTGGAATAAAATCCATCAAACTTACTCCTCCGGCCGCGGGATACTTCGGATCCGTTTTCGAAAGCAAATCAATTCGCGAAGGAATGTATTGGGATTTAAACACTCGGACGTCGATGGGGTTACTAGCCAACCAACCATTCTTGGTCGCAATGATACGCACCTTGGTGAAGTTTTTGATATCGATGGACGCTCGGGTTTGCAGACTCGATAAGCTATCCGGCAGGGAGTCATTGACGGTATAACGGAAGAGCACATCCCGCAAGGTATGTTTGAAATTTAGCTTTTCGCCCGGACGTAGTATCAAGTTTTCATTCACCAAAATCGGCGGGTTGATTTGCAACTTTTCATCCTTAGGAATATAACCCTCATCGAAATGAATCTTCGGGAATTGCTTTCGAAATGCACTCATTTCGCCTGCCGTGATGCCCGTATTCCAAACATGAATTTCTTTTAATGCCGATAAACTTGAAAGTAATTTAGTAAGCCCCGCCCTCGTCACCTTCGTTCCCGAAATTGATAATTTTTCCAAATGGCTTAAACCCGCTAAACTCGATAATCCCGCATCGCCGACCGCGGTAAAATTCAGATTCAATTTTTCCAGATTCGTGAATTTCGCGACTTGCTTCAGGTCTCCATCTTGGATAGGCATTTTGGATACTTGTAGGCCGACCAACTGCTCTTGCACCTGGCTTAAATTTTCCAATGTCTTCGGATCAAATTTCCCAGCCACAAAGAAGTCGGCCGACAAAGCCGGCGAATCATAGGCCACCGGATAAACCGTGCAATAAGGTGTATTCACGGCTTTCAAATCCGACTCCGAGGCCTCTGAAAAATCATAGCTTTTGGTCGTTTCGTTCAGCTGTGTTGGTTTAATGAGCCCTTGAAATTCCTTGCTGAATTCGCCCAATTTACGGTCAACCGAAGCACCCTCATTTACCCACAAAGTTAAGATCGTAATTTCATCGGGTGTCAATTGAACCTTACCCAGCGGAGGCATGTGCTCCTTGGCATTCATCGGTAATTTGATTCGCTGAATCAAATGGCTATTCAGCGCATCCCCCGACTTCCAAATGGGTCCATGTTTTCCACCTTTCAATAAGCCCGCAATGCTGTTCATTTTAAGTGCGCCTTTTGTCTTTTGGTCATTGTGGCATGACTCGCATTTGGCCTTTAAAATAGGCTGGACAATGTCCTTAAATACCACACTTTCCGCACTGATCTCGGATTGCTGCGCGCCGAATTTCAGGTAATCTTCCCCATGCGTAATGCTCGCCCCCGTATGACCTGCGATGACCAAGGCAATGAACCCCAAGGCCGCACCGAGGAAAAGATTGCGGCGCAAAAGTACCCAGCTAAAATACACGAAGGAAACCGCGACCCCCGACCATTGATGCCAGTCCAAGGCAGCTGCTTCATAGCCTCCCTCTTTGGATAAAAATAATCCGAATATGGCGGTAAGGCTTGAGAAAATAGCGGTCAACAAAAGCAAAAAATCGGCTAAAACGTCGAAGGAGGCCAACTGCTTTTTGATTGCGAATAAACCCAATAAAAGTACTCCAAATCCAATAGGTAGGTGTAAAATGAGCGGATGCAAATGCCCGATTCCCGCAAAGGGCAATTCAATCCTCGATTGAAAAATCAAGAGAAAAACGAGGAAACCTTGCAAGGCCCACAAAATGATATTCCCTATTTTTTCGATACGTTCCATTAGGCGATTAATCCGGGTAAGACATTGCCGGCGATATCCGTTAATCGGTAGCGGCGACCCAAATGTTTATACGTTAATTGTTCGTGATTAATACCCATCAAGTGCTGCACCGTCGCATGAAAATCATGGATATGCACCGGATCTTTCACCACATTGTACCCAAATTCATCCGTTTCGCCGTAAACCGTTCCCGCCTTCACACCGCCACCCGCCATGAAAATACTGTAGGCGCGTGGGTGGTGGTCCCGACCGTAATTGTCGACCGTATATTTTCCTTGGCAATAATTCGTCCGACCGAATTCTCCGCCCCAAATCACCAAGGTTTCATCCAATAAACCCCGTTGCTTTAGGTCGGTAATCAATGCCGCCGACGAGCGATCCACATCTTGCGCCTGCATCGCCATTTCCTTCGGTAAGTTGCCATGGGAATCCCAACCCTGATGGTAAATTTGTACGAAACGAACCCCGGATTCCGAGAGTTTTCGGGCCAGTAAAACATTCGCCGCATAGGTTCCCGGAACCAAACATTCCGGTCCATACATCTTCACGATGTGATCCGGTTCTTTCGATAAATCCGTCAACTCTGGAACAGCCGTCTGCATGCGATAGGCCATTTCATATTGCTGAACTTTGGCCTCTACCTCCGGATCTTTGTTCTCCGAAAATCCCTCGTGATTCAATTCAGCCAGTTGGTCCAACATCTTTCGCCGTCCCGCCTTATCAATTCCATCCGAGTCATTCAAATAAAGTATCGGATCCTCCGAACTGCTGAAAACAACACCCTGGTGCGTCGAGTCCAAAAAGCCATTCGTCCAAAGCTTCGAATAGACTCCCTGCCCATTTCCCCTACCGCGTGAAAGTAACACACAAAAAGCCGGTAGATTTTTATTCTCACTCCCCAAACCATAAGACATCCATGCCCCCATGCTCGGACGGTTACCCACTTGTGCTCCCGTCTGCAAAAAAGTCAAGGCTGGATCATGATTGATCGCATCCGTATTCATCGTTCGGATCACGCAAATGTCATCCGCCACCGAACCAATATGCGGGAATAAATCACTGATATACGTTCCCGATTTTCCGTATTGCTTAAAATTGTAAAAGGACCCCACCAAAGGAAATTTATCCTGCGAGGCCGTCATCCCGGTCAATCGTTGACCGCCTCGAATCGAATCCGGCAAATCCTGCCCAGCCATCTTGTTCAAGGTTGGCTTGTAATCGAAACTCTCGTACTGCGACGGTGCTCCGTTTTGGCAGAGGTAAATCACGCGCTTTGCTTTCGGTGCAAAATGGGCTACGCCCAAGGGCAATGATTGCAAGGAGGATTCGCCCTTGAATAGGTCGGGGACCAACAAAGATCCTAAGGCCAAACCACCAATGCCTGCCGCGGCCTGTCCGAAGAAATGCCGGCGGGTAATGTTTAGTCGGTTTTTGAAAAATTCGTTTTCCATATTACACGCGCATGATGGCCTCCTCCATGTTATAAATTAATTGAATCGTCAGCATCATCGCCGCCGTCGACCCGGTAACCGCCGCCTTATCCTGTTTGTACTCCCCGATTTGCAT
>JBDKFF010000138.1:0-5372 GCA_039798865.1 Bacteroidota bacterium | reverse complement strand
CGTGTGAGCGCCTAGAAATATAAATTTCGTTTATAATTATCATAACGAAATTAATTTTTTTTAATGATTTTGCCTGTTTAAGTTTGTGACGTTAACAATGAACAGACAGGTTACGTTTGAGTAATTTAATTAATGAAAAAGGGTTGTACATTAAAGCCAGGCAGATTTGCCTGGCTTTATTTATTCAAAGTGTTTTTGTCTAATGGCATCCTTTTCTTCCATAACATAATTCAAGAAAGCCTTGGCCACCGGGGATGGGCTTTTCTCTTTATGCCAAACGAGTTTCCAAGAGGATTTAATGGGTAAACCATCGTAAGGAATGATGGCCAGTTGGCCATTTTTTAATTCATTCTTGATCCCATACATCGGCATAATCGAATAACCTAAGCCCGCCATAATCGCTTGTTTAACGGCTTCGTTCGACATCAATTCTAATTTTTTCAAGGTTTGAATACCCTTCTTCTTTAAGAATCCCTCCATAATTTTTCGGGTTCCGGAACCGTTTTCTCGGAATATTAACGGTAACTCTTTGGTAAAGGCCTGAGGAGAAAAGGTGGGGTTCAAGGCGGCTGTTTGAACATTGCCAACCAAGTATAATTGGTTCTCCAAAATATCAATGAATTCAAAACTTGGGCTCTCTATATTGGTAGAAATTAAACTGAAATCTACTTCATTATTCTCCAAACTATGAATCACTTTTTCTCGATTCGTCACATCAATACTGATTTCCACACCCGGATTCGATTTCAAGAAATCCGTTAAGAAATAAGGCATCACATACTTGCCAGTCGAAACAACCGAAATCTTCAAACGACCCAAGAGCTGATCTTTGAAAGCCATCGTTTTGTAATTGATGGCATAGACCTGATCGATGATGCTTTCGGCCGACTTGGCGATTTCCATCCCAAAATCGGTCACATAAATCTTTTTCCCGATGATCTCAATTAAGGGAATTTCGAATTGAGCCTGAAAGTTTTTCACCTGTATCGAAACCGCTGGCTGGGTGAGGTTTAACTCTTCCGCCGCCTTCGTGATGCTCAACGTTTGCACCACCTTTAAATAGATCTGTAACTGATTTAGGGTATAATTCATAAATAATCATGATGTATCGTATAATAAACTTAAATAAAAATTATTTAATCGAGGCACCTTACTTTGTAAAAAATATACCTTGATGCATTTAACCAAGCGAAAAATTCAAATTACGCTTCACTTTTTGGGCTTATTTCTCGGCATAATAGCCTGCCTGCAAGTGGAAGATCCCATTTTGGATAAACTTGGGATTAGCCTTTTAATCTTCGTGAGTTTAAGCCTAATCAAGTGCCTTCAAGAACCCAATTAACCTGCATTTATGTCAAATTTCGAATTACTTATATTTAATCTTAAAAATCCCACCCTCTTATTTTTTCTTCTCGGGGTCGTTGCTAAAATCATCAAAAGTGACCTCGAAATTCCTTCCGCCTCGAAAAGCTTTATTGCACTCTATTTACTCTTTTCCATCGGATTTAACGGCGGCTCTGAATTGGCTGTAACCGGTATTACCATGGAGGTTATTGCGCATTTGTTATTTGGGCTCTTTTTGGCCACGCTCATTCCGATCTATTCATTTTTTATCTTAAAAACGAAGCTTAATTCCTTCGATGCCGGTGCCATTGCGTCCTCCTATGGTTCTGTGAGTGCAGTTACCTTTGTCACCGCCGTGGCTTTGTTGGAAATGAATAAATTGCAAGTAGGCGGCGAAATGGTCGCCGTGATGGCATCCATGGAATTTCCGGCCATCATCATGGGAGTTATTTTAATGAATATGTTTCCGGATCGTTCCCCGATCAAATCCGAAAAAGCACCCTGGCGTTCCGCACTAAAACACTCCCTAACAAATGGTAGTGTGTTGATGATTTTCGGAAGCTTGCTGATCGGCTTTATCTCCGACTCCCATCAATCCGAGGGTATAAAACACTTCACCTCCGATATCTTTAAAGGATTTCTTGCCATCTATTTATTAGACATGGGGATGGTAGCCGCCAGTCGCTTCTCCGCCTTTCGAAAACAAGGCCTATTTTTAATTGGTTTTGGAATGCTCATTCCTCTCATCAATGGTGTGCTGACAGCCTATTTCAGCCAATACATCACGGGTAACGAAGCAAACCGTTTCGTGTTTGCGGTCCTTGCTGCCAGTGCCTCCTACATTGCAGTTCCTGCTGCCATGCGTTTGGTAGCTCCCAAAGCGGACCCCGGAATCTATATTCCCATGGCCCTGGGTGTCACCTTCCCGTTTAATATTACCATCGGTATGCCCCTGTATTTGTTGATCGTCCATGGATAGTATGCAGTTTTTTCAGGGAAGAACCTTGGTGGTAGCGAGCCAACATGCCAAAGAAAGCGTGATTGCCCCTCGCCTCTCGATGGCCTTTAACCTAAAGGTTACATTAGCCCCCAATTTAGATACCGATGCACTCGGAACTTTTTCCGGGGAAATTGACCGACTACTTTCCCCCATCGATGCCGCGCGCGCGAAGTGTCAGAAAGCCATGGATTTAACGGGTTGTGATTTGGCCATTGCGTCCGAGGCGTCCTTTGGACCACATCCCATGTATGCCTTTGTGGCTGCCCACGAAGAACTCCTGCTGATGCAGGACCGGAAAAATGATTGGGAGTTTGTCGTGAAGACCCTCGAGACAACGACCAATTATAACGCTTGGACCATCCGTTCGGTGGAAGAACTGACGGAAATCCTCGAGCCCGCTAAATTCCCCAGCCATGCCTTAATTGTCAAAAAATCAGCGTCGGATGCGAGTCATTGCGTGAAAGGAATTCAATCAAACACCTTGCTGGAGGAGACCGTGGAAGATTTTTTACAACGTTATTCAATTTGCCAAGTAGAGACCGACATGCGTGCGATGCACAACCCCATGCGCATGGAAGTCATCGCCCGTTTGACGGATCAATTAATCGATCAAATCAACACAAGCTGCCCACAATGTGATGCGCCTGGTTTTCGAATCAGCGATATCATTCGTGGATTGCCTTGTGCGATTTGTGACCATGAAACGCGCGGAATTCGCGCAGAAATTTATACCTGCTCACGCTGTCTGTTTGAGGAGCAGCGTAAAAAAGTTGGTTCTCCCGAAAAAGAGGACCCCATGTATTGTGATTACTGTAACCCTTAATTCATTATGATTACCTCTGATATCAAAATTATTCGAGAGCGACTATTAGAGGGGGATGTCATCGGACTTCCCACCGAAACCGTCTATGGCCTTGCGGCAAACGTATTTAATTCGGCAGCCGTGAAACGCATCTTTGAAACGAAGCAAAGGCCAACAACCAACCCGCTCATCGTTCACGTGGCATCCATTAGCCAAGCGCGTGCCCTCGTGAAAAATTTCCCTGAAAAAGCACTGCTTTTGGCCAAAGAATTCTGGCCTGGTCCCATGACACTTATTCTCCCGAAAAATCAAACAGTGAGTGATTTAGTGACGGCCAACCATACCCGTGTGGCGATTCGGATTCCCAGTCATCCACTGACCTTGCAATTATTAAATCATCTCGATTTTCCCCTCGTAGCACCTAGCGCGAATCCCTTTAATCGGATTAGCCCTACTACCGCGGAACACGTGGAGTCTTATTTTCCATCGATTTACACCTTGGACGGCGGACCTTGCCAGTCGGGCGTCGAATCCACCATCCTCGGCTTTGAAGACGACGAGGTTGTCCTTTTAAGACATGGTGCCATTCCCATCGAGGCCATCGAAGGAGTTGTAGGCCGAATCTTAAATCGCACACATTCCAGTCAGGAGGGGGCATTACCTGGCCAACATAAAAAGCATTATTCCCCCAACTGCGAGTTGATCGTCACCTATGAACCCCTGTTCATGCTAAGCGCCGTCAAGAACAAACGCGTTGCCATCGTTTGGTTTCAGACGATTCAGATTGAAAGCATCGACGTAGAGGTCAATAAGGTTTTATCGCCTACCGGAGACCTTGCGGAGGCCGCGCAGCACATCTTTTCCGTCCTGCATGAATTAGACCAAATGGGTATCGAAATGATTATTGTCGAGCGACTACCCGCCCATGGGTTGGGATTAACCGTTAATGATCGATTAGATCGCGCTGCTGCCAAATGAAAAAATACCTAATCACCAACGCCTGCGTTGTCAACGAAGGCGAAATAAAAGAATGCGATGTGCTCATCGCCGGGGAACGCATCGAACGAATCGCCCCATCCATCTCGGATTCTGCGGCGGAGGTCATTGACCTGGCGGGTAACTTTTTGATCCCCGGCATGATCGACGACCAAGTTCATTTCCGCGACCCCGGATTGACCTATAAGGCGGATTTGGAAACGGAGTCTCGAGCGGCTGTCGCCGGAGGGGTAACCTCCTTCATGGACATGCCAAATACGGTTCCGAATACCTTGACCCGGGAATTGTTGGAGGAAAAATACCAACAAGCCTCGCAGAAATCCTTGGCCAACTACTCCTTCTTCATGGGTATTACGGCAGCTAACCTAGAGGAGGCGTTGCGGGTAGACAACGAAAGTGTTTGCGGCATTACGGATGATGGGCTCTACCTGGAAAAGCAGGAAATTCTCGCCAATAACCCCGAATACCTCGAGAAACTTTTCTCACGGGCAGAAACGCTCGTTGCCTTGCATAGCGAAGATGATTCCATTATTCGGGAGAATTTAATCGCAGCGAGGAATCTATTTGGAGACGATATTCCCATTGAGATGCATCCCAAAATTCGTACGGTCGAGGCATGTGTGGAGGCCACCAAACGGGTGCTGGAAATACAGGCACGATACAACAATCGACTGCATTTATTTCATATTTCTACGGGCGAGGAGGCAAAATTATTTTCAAATGATTTACCCACCATCGAAAAACGTGTCACCGCAGAGGCCTGTGTGCACCACCTTTGGTTTAACCATGCGGATTACCGGGAGTTGGGGAGCAAAATCATGTGGAATCCCTCGGTGAAGTGGGAGGACGACCGACAAGAATTATTGCGCGCGGTGCAGGATGGTCGATTGGACATTATAGCCACCGACCACGCCCCGCATGCCTTAACAGAAAAATTTGGGCATTACCTACAAATTAAATCGGGCGCACCGATGGTTCAGCATGCTCTGGTGGTCTTGTTTGAACTCGTCGCGCGAGGAGAATTGGGCTTGACCTCACTCGTGGAAAGAACCAGCCATCGTGTTGCGGATTGTTACCGCATGAAAGACCGCGGTTATATTCGCGAAGGCTATTTCGCAGATCTTGTGGAAGTGGAAACGAATCATCCTTGGGTTGTGACACCTGATTCTTTGCACTATAAATGTGGCTGGTCACCATTGGTCGGCGCGCGTTTTCAATCCGTCATTAAAC
>JBDKFF010000137.1:0-6005 GCA_039798865.1 Bacteroidota bacterium | reverse complement strand
TTGTATTTTGCCAGGTTCTTGATGTTTTTGGGGCTGGAAACGATCAACATGTATTGATTCCGGCCTTCTTCGGTTGTACCGATGGATTGCAATTTCGCACGCGGAGAGGCTTTGGCTACTTTCTGGAAATAGGCCTCTGTCTGCGTAAATGTGGCTAAATGATAATTATCCCCAATGGAAAATCCAAAATGCGATTTGGGGCTTGGAACCTGGGCCACTAAAATTTGGGCAAGGAAAAATAAAAGTAGAGTAAGTTTTTTCATCGTGTTGATTCAGGTAAGGTTTAAAGATAGAAAAAAGGAGGTAAAATGCTAACCGCCCTAGGTCGATTTCAATAAGTTGATAAAGTAAAATAGGGAATATACCACTTCCATTCAACCTTCGTTTAATGATAAAAAACTAACCACCATGAAAAAACAAATTGAAATCTACACGTCTCCCGATGGAAACACACAAATTGACGTTTCATTTGAAGGGGAAACATTTTGGTTAAATCTTAATCAAATATCGGCACTATTCAAAAAGGACAAATCCGTTATTTCAAGGCATCTTAAAAATATTTTTTCAAGCGGGGAATTATCCAGGGATGCAGTTGTTGCAAAAAATGCAACAACTGCAACAGATGGAAAATCTTACATTATTGAATACTTTAACCTAGATGTGATATTGTCAGTTGGATACCGAGTCAACTCTAAAAGAGGAACACAATTTCGTCAATGGGCGACACAGCGATTAAAAAATTATTTAATTGTGGGATACGCGCTTAATGAAAAACGACTAGAACAGAAAAACAAAGAGATTCAAGTACTACATGATGGAATTCGAATTTTAAATCGTTCCATCAAAGAAAAAATCAACAAAAAAGAAGAATTGAATTGGTTAAAGTCATTTAGCGAAGGTTTACAGCTACTAGATGATTATGATCATGAGGCTTTAGATAGAGTTGGAAATAGTAGTCGGGAGACTTCGTTTCCCACTTACTATGAATATAAGGAAATCGTGAACCATTTGAAAATTAAGACACATTCATCCCTTTTCGGCATTGAAAGCAATAACGGATTCGATAGTGCGATTAATCAAATTAATCGTGGATTTGAAGAAGTTGATGTTTACCCCTCAATCGAGGAAAAAGCTGCTGTTTTGCTCTACCTTATTGTTAAAAATCATGCATTTGTGGATGGCAACAAGCGAATTGCTGCAGCCTGTTTTTTATTATTTCTAAATAAAAACAAACTACTATTCAAAAACTCAAGAAAACCCGTAATCGGCAACAAAGAAATTGTAAGCCTAACACTTTTCGTTGCATCTAGCCATCCGGATGAAATGATGAGCGTCAAAAATTTAATTGTTAGCTTATTGAACAGAACTTAATTTACCTCCAAAAATAAAAGGCATCCAACCGCCGATAGGGCTTAGCTAAATAACGCAGTATTTCGGAATGCACTAATTCGGGCTCCTCAAAAGGAGAAATGTGTGTCGCATCTGGAACAATGTACAAGGAGGCCTGAGGTAAATGTTGATAGAGCGAAATGGTATGTTCCAGGGTAAACATATCATGATCCCCCGCCATGACAAGAAATGGCACTTGGATGGAATTCAATTGGGCCAAGGTGATATTGGGATTTTTAAATGCATTATCAGTCACCTTCTTTCGGGATGCTTCGATTCGACTTTTATCAGGTGCTAAACGCTCATAGGTAGAAAAATATTGAGCCATCTGCTTTTTCGTTTTGGCAAACAGTGGATCATGGGGATTCATCTTCCAAGTTGTATCCACACCTAAAAACACACCTTTGGATTCCCCTAAATAGTTTGCCCCCATGATGACTGCTTTGTCAATTTTCTCCGGATGAATCAAAGCCAATTCGAGTGCGATATCGCCTCCATCACTCCAACCCACAAACTTGGCCTTTTTTATTTTTAATTGGTCCATGAACCCATTCACATCTAAGGCCATCTGGGCATAGCTCAATTCCTTTTCATCGCTGTCGGTCGTTCTTCCTTGAGAACGCGAATCTACCGCAATGACGCGGTACTTCTTGGAGAACGCAGCAATCATTCCTCCCATCATTTCTGATGAGCCAAAACCACCATGAAGTAAGATCAAAGGTTCCCCCTTTCCATAGATTTCGTAATACATGGAAATATCCCCAACTTGGATGCGTTTACCTACTGCCTTATTTGAACCGTAAGGAATCTGGGCATGTGAGACAATTGCCCAAAACATTAAAAATAAAAAGATCGATTTTCTCATCAGATTAATTGGTTATACTCTTCATTACCCAGTTTTTGAATTCCGTCCGAATTTTAACGGGAGAACTGGAAGGACGCTGGTACAAGACCATCGCGACCATCTCATGTTTCAAATCAATAAAGAAAATAGGACCCGTGGCTCCACTCCAATATATCGTACCGGCTGGTCGGGGATCACTCCCAACATCCTTCCGCTTGATCGCATAACCGAAGGTAAATCCATTATTCTTCAAATCGTCCGTTGGCGTAATCGCCGCCTCCAAATTCACAGGCGTCTGATCTGTCTTCATGTACGCTATGGTCGAGGGCTTTGCGATGCGCACCCCATTAAACTCACCGTCTTGAATGACCATTTGACAGAACTTAAAATAATCCGTCGCCGTCGAATGCAAGCCACCTGACCCCGAATAGAAGGTCTTCGACCCACTAATACGGATGCTTTTCTCGGAACCTGGATCGATTAAGGCCAAGCCTCCCTTGCCATCGGGTTGGTAATACGACGTAAATCGAGGGGCATCTTTAGGTTCCAAATAAAATTGCGTATCCTTCATCTCCAAGGGATCTAAAATACGTTTCTGAACATAATCCTGAAAAGGCATTCCACTTAATACCTCCACCAAGCGGCCTGCCACCAATAGCCCCGGACCATAAATCCATCCCTCACCCGGCTCGTGGGTTAAGGGTAATTTAGCCAAGTTCTTCACATAGTGCGCGATATCGCTGGAATAGGCATTCTTGGTAATTGCCGCATAGGCTTCGGGCATGTTTCCACCATAAGCACTCGGTTGGCCCGTGGTATGAGTCAAAACATGACGTATCAACAACGGTTTAGTCGCTTCCCGGGTCTTGTACATCCAAATTCCATCGACACTGTCCTTGGACAACAGAACCTGTTGGGACGCGAATTCCGGCAAGTACTTACTCACGGGATCATTGGGCTTGCACTTGCCATCCTCCATCAAGAGTAAAAGTGCCAGCGTAGCAATGGGTTTTGTCATGGAAGCTAAACGGAAAATAGCGTCCTTTTTCATGGGGATATGTGTCTCCAATTGCGACTCTCCCTTTGCCTCGAAGTGTACGATTTTTCCCTTGCGTGCAATGAGCGTGACAGCACCTGCGATTTCCTTTTGATCGATCGACCGGCCAACTTCCTTTTGGAAATCATCCAATACCTTTTGGTCAAATCCTAAGGCTTTCGCTTCGGATGCCTTCACAGGCTCTAAGCTTACGACTTTTGTTTCAGCCTTTTTTATTCCTGCATATACTCCTTTTCGGAATTCGTCCCCAAAATAAAACTGAAAGGGATTCGGAGTGGTTAAGGCCCCGATCTGCGTCATGAAAATACCAATGACATCATCTTGGGGATTGATAAAAAAGTGGGTGGAATTCGCTCCGCTCCAGAAATATTCGCCGGCTGAGACGTTCGTTTTATTGGCCACCGCTGGATTAACTAAAATCCCAAATCCCAAACCGAATCCATAACCCGGTTCTAGGTTCGTACTCCCATCTTCATCTAATGAAATCCCGTTGGCTATTTTATAAATCCGTGAGCTTTGATCCGGCTTGCGACTAATTTCGGCCGTCACGTCTGTCCGCATCAAATCGAGCGTTTCTTTTTTCAGGATGCGTTTCCCATTTAATTCACCCTCATGGTATAGCATTTTGGCGAAAGTCAGGTAGTCTTGCATCGTCCCCCAAAGGGCATTTACTCCGGCAAAAACGGTCACTCCGGAACTTTGAGGTTGGATTTTAGCACGAACTAAGGTCTTGCCATTTTGAAATTCATAGAGAATCATGGCACGCTCTTGCTGCTCGGGATTCAGGTTATAGCCCATTTCCTTGATACCCAAGGGTTGGAAAATGGTTTTCTTGAGATAAGCATCTGTCGTTTGACCAGACAAGACCTCAATTAAACGGGAGGCAACATCGGGCCCAAAGGAATAATTCCATTTCGTGCCCGGTTGATAGGATAAAGGGATCTTCGCCAAGGCTGCTACTCGCTTTTCGATCGTTGTCAGACTCGTATCATAAAAAATCGAATTCCAAATATCTCGATCCATTTTCACTTGGGTGATGCCATGTGACATCCCAGAAGTATGACTAATCAGTTGGCGGATGCTTACCTTGCTATTCGCAGCTACATTTCCACTGGCCATGCCCTTGTTGACATCATTCACAACCCGTAAATTCTTGAATTCGGGCAGGTAGTTTTCCACCGGATCATCGAGCTGAAATTTACCTTGCTCATACAAAGTCATGAGAGCAACGGTGATGACAGGTTTGGACATGGATTGCAGATAATAAATCTCATTCCCGCTCATGGGAACCTGATTTTCTTGGTCACGGTTTCCATAGAATTTATCGTAAACAACTTTGTTTTTATGAAAGACAAGGCCATGTACGCCAACGAGTTTTTTAGCCTCAATCTCTTTTTGCAGGTATTGATCGAGCGACTGGAAGTTTTGACTAAATCCCGTAAATACGGTTAAAATAAAAAGGCAAAAGGGAACAATTCTAAACTGAAAATATTTCATAGCTGGGTTTAGTTTTGAAAAGAAAATCATTGAGTGAAATACAGGTTCCACTCAATGATCAGGTTGCATTCAAAAATGCTAATTTATTTTTAGAACCAAGAATTAAATCCTATTTATTGGACAGGGACTCTGCTTAAATGATCCATTCGAATGGTGGTGCGTAATTGGCTGGCTTTCTTGTTGATGGCCGCCAACTTAGCATTGCCCTTGCGCTTGGCATTCCGTTCTTCTTGGTGTGTATAGTAATCCAAACGTGATTTATCCGGAAGAATCATTATATATGTGTTATTTGGATAACCATCTACCGCTTTGTAAATAATGTAGTTATACGAAATACCAATGGCCTTATCTTCAGCATTCGCCTGCTCAATCAATTTCTCATATTCAGCCATCTTATCGAAAGGAACTGTAAAGAGAACAATTTTACGAAAATCATAATTCTCTACTTTGAAATCAGCAACCATGACCGAGGTATTGATGGATTGTTGCCAAATAGACCGTTGAATCGCTTGAGAACGGTTGGCCGTATTTTCATCTGTGACAGCTTTCAAGGCAACCGCAATTTTATCGGATAAAGCTACGCGTTGTCCGATGTATTTCCCCAAATTCTCATCGCCCTTGACAAAGACCATTCCATAGGTTCTTCCGGACTCAGACGTATGGGCAGCAAAATTATAGCTGGTTCCTTTGGTGGCCTCCATCCACCAATTTCGGATGGCAGGATAATTCTTCTTGTAGATGTCGGTGTCCAAGACTCTACTTTCATTGAGTAAAAAATAGGTTTTTTCCGTTGTTTGCGCGGCCAATTGCAATGCCATCAAAATCGAAAATACAAACAGGCTA
This sequence comes from Bacteroidota bacterium, assembly GCA_039798865.1. Lineage (GTDB taxonomy): Bacteria > Bacteroidota > Bacteroidia > Cytophagales > Spirosomataceae > Aquirufa. The sequence goes on along the minus strand of JBDKFF010000137.1, from coordinate 375 downwards.
ACTCGTTTCATGTTGCAATAATTTAAGGTTAAACAATGGCCCAATTTTCAACATTCCAAACGAATACAGGCATGGTTGCCAATGAACTTTGTCTTGAATTCAATCAAGCTTGTCCAGAAAACGAAAAAGGGAAGACTCGCGCCCTCCCTTTTCCAAACAAACCCTGCCTTATTTCTTCTCTGCAGCAGCTCTCGCGGCCAACTCCTCCATGATCAATTTCGTATCATACAAGTGGATATCGCTAACAATTTTATCCCCTTGCCAAAGCATCGCGCGGTGCAATGGAATCAAAATATCCTTGCCAGTAAATGCGCCCTTAGCCAACATCACTCCCCAAATGTTCGTCCACGTTTCTCCATTATTTAATTTCAACGT
>JBDKFF010000136.1:0-8358 GCA_039798865.1 Bacteroidota bacterium | reverse complement strand
TTCTTTGGATTGATGGCAGGGGTTTACCACTGGTATCCAAAAATGTTTGGTCGCATGATGAATAAGACATTGGGATACATCCACTTCTGGGCAACATTTGTGGGCGTATATTGTGTGTTCTTCCCAATGCACTACACAGGTATCGCCGGTTTCCCTCGTCGTTACTATTCATTCACCGCATTAGGAAATGGTCGTGAGGAAGCATTCACGGATTTGAATGCATTCATCTCGATTGCGGCAATCTTAACATTCTCTGCACAGGCTATCTTCTTCTGGAACTTCTTTTACTCCATGTTCAAAGGGAAGAAGGCGACTCAGAATCCATGGAACTCAACTACTTTGGAGTGGACTACTCCGGTAATTGCGGGACACGGAAACTGGCCAGGCGAAATTCCAGCTGTATACCGTTGGCCATACGATTACTCAAAGCCAGGGGCTGAAGCTGATTTCATTCCACAAAACGTTCCATACTCGGCAACACCTGAGTCGAACTTACCGGAAGAAAATGAAGAGATCGCTACAGAAAAAGCGATTGAAAGTTTACTAGCTGCACAGAACGAGTCTTATAATCGTTAATTAAACTTATTCAAAAGGGTGCATCGAAATGGTTTCATTTGGATGCATCCTTTTTTTAGCTACCTACATGTCATTCCAACGCTTCGGTACGATCACGCTAATAAGCTTATATGTCCTCATATTAGCGGGTGGAATTGTACGAAGTACCGGTTCAGGAATGGGATGTCCAGATTGGCCTAAATGCTTTGGTCAATTTATCCCACCTACGCACGCATCCGAGTTGCCATTCAATTACCAAGAAATCTACAAGGAGAAACTCCATGGAGAAGTATTGTTCAATCCCATTAAGACCTGGATTGAATACATCAATCGCTTATTTGGGGCATTAACTGGCCTTTTCATGGCCATTACACTCATGCTGTCTTTCAAAAAAGGCAAATCCGTGTATCTTCCAACCCTCGCAGCATTTATCCTAGTAATGGGAAATGCGGTGTTAGGTAAATTTGTTGTCGATTCTTTCCTATTGCCGGGCGTCGTAACCATGCACATGTTACTCACAACGGGAGTTCTAGTCTTTCTCTTAAAGGCGCTGCAAGTCGGGAAAAATCAGATTGAAGTGAACAGCCTTCAACGAAAATGGATACTTATCAATGGCATTATTATCGTTGCACAAATTCTGTTGGGAACTCAAGTGCGTGAGAACATGGATCATGTCATTCAAGCGCTTGGCGAAAATGCAAAAGCCCAATGGATAGACAAACTCGATGTCATTTATATCATTCATCGTACATTCTCATGGTTAATATTAGCAAGTCACTATTATTTATGGCAAAAAGTTCGCCTAACGGCACTTGCTGAGACCCTATATGTCAAAGGTTTTGTATTCCTCATCGGATTATCACTCATATCCGGCGTAATCATGGCTTACCTGGCACTACCCTTGGGTTCACAACCCATACACCTACTAAGTTCATTGATGCTTTTCGGGCTTCATGTGCATGCTTGGTTAAACACCCGTACCGCATGAGCCAAATAAAACCCTACATCGCCCTCTTAAAATCCCGCTTGTCGATGACCGTCGCCTTTTCAGGGACCTTCGGTTTCTTATTGGCTCCTGTGGAGCATAAGTGGTTGGATATTATATTAATCTCCTTAGGAGGTTTTTTCTTGACCGGCGCGGCCAACATTGTCAATCAATTAAAGGAAATTGAATACGACAAATTGATGAAACGGACGGCGAAGCGTCCATTGCCTACCGCGACACTAAGCCCTCAAAGCGCCCAAATTTATGGATTAGTCGTAGCAGCACTTTCCCTCGGAATTTTAAGTTATTTCACATGGAAAGCGGCGGCAATTGGACTCCTATCCTATATCCTTTATGGCTATGTTTACACACCCTTAAAGCGCGTAGGGCCCATCTCTGTGTTTGTAGGTGCCTTCCCAGGAGCGTTCCCACCCATGATTGGCTGGGTCGCTGCGACACATCATTTTGGATGGGAACCCGGCATCTTATTTGCTATCCAATTCTTCTGGCAGTTTCCACACTTCTGGGCGATTGCCTGGGTTGCGGATGCCGACTACAAAAAGGCCGGATTTCGAATGTTACCGAATGAGGGAAAGAAAGACTTAAAAACGGCCTTTACGATCATGATCTATACGATATTCTTGATTCCTTTGGGATTCTTACCGTATTTGATGCATATGACTGGAATTACATCGGCCATTATAACAATTGTAGCAGGAAGCTTGTTTCTAGGACAGACGTTTTACTTGATGATGAAGCCGACCGACAAAGCCGCACGCTGGATGATGTTTGGTTCCTTCATTTATCTTTTAATCGTTCAAATCGCATTTTTATTTGATAAAGCTTAAGTCATGAAAAATCCAGAAGAAATTTTAGTCGCGAATGAAACGCGCTCGGTGAACCCCAAAGTATTTACGATGTGGTTGTTTATCGTTTCCATCATCATGCTATTTGCAGCCTTCACATCGGCCTATCTTGTTCGTAAAGCTGAAGGGAACTGGGTAGAATTCGAATTGCCTGATTTGTTCTATTACAGTACTGCCGTTTTAATTGGAAGTAGTGTATCGATGCATTTTGCGTATTTAGCAGCAAAAAAAGACCAATTTAATGCGCTTCGAATAAGTATTTCTATTACTTTTGTGCTCGGATTGATTTTCTTAATCATGCAATTTTACGGTTGGATCCAATTAGTGGAAAAGAACGTATTTTTTGTAGGGAATCCGTCAGGTTCTTTTGTTTATGTTTTTTCAGGCCTTCACGGGCTACATTTGGTCTCCGGACTGATTGTATTGTTGGTTGCACTGGTGGCAGCTTTCCGACTGAAAATTAATGCAAAGGAATTGACCCAAATTAAGATTTGTACCACCTACTGGCATTTTTTGGATGCTTTGTGGGTATATTTACTTTTATTTTTAGTTTTTAACAATTAAGCAAGTAGCGCATGTCAGTTGCACATTCTGCCCCTTCTGTACCCGAAAACCTAGCTTGGTCGGGTGGATCAGAACCTTTAAAAGCGAGTTACGGTAAATTAATGATGTGGTTTTTCCTCCTATCAGATACATTTACATTCTCTGCATTATTGATCACTTATGGAATGATTCGTTTCAGCCAACCCGCTTGGGAAGGAACTCCTGATACATTCTATTTTGCTACGACGCACTGGCCAATTCCTGAAAAGGTATTTGAGGCCGTTCCTTTTTTACATGGCATGTCATTGCCATTGGTTTTCGTAGGTATCATGACGTTTATTTTGATTGCCTCATCAGTGACGATGGTATTAGCTGTAGAAGCTGGACACCGCGGCGATCGCAAGGATGTTGAAAAATGGATGTTATGGACCATCGTTGGAGGTTTCACGTTCTTAGGCTCTCAAGCTTGGGAGTGGACGCACTTTATCCACGGACCAGAAGATTTATCTTTAGCAGCCAAGCAATTGGTTGATGGTGTAATGACTCCAATTGAAGGCGCGAATTTGGTTCGTAACCCCTATGGTCCTCCAGCATTCGCGGATTTATTCTTCTTCATTACTGGATTCCATGGTACGCACGTATTCTCAGGTGTTATCTTAAACATCTTGATTTTCTTTAATGCTGCTACGGGAGTTTACGAGCGCAGAGGACATTATGAAATGGTTGAGAAAGTAGGCTTGTACTGGCACTTTGTAGACCTTGTTTGGGTATTCGTATTTACCTTCTTCTATTTAGTCTAATTTTTATTTGTTGATATTATGGCTCACGCAGCACACGAAACATCAGAAAAAGAAATTCCAGCACCAAATACCGGTGCGATCTGGAAAACGTTTTGGATTCTATTGATTCTAACCGCAATCGAATTCGTTATTGCCTTCACCATGCCAGCAAACACCTTGCGTGTTGCTATTTTCTGTGGCATGACGATTGTGAAAGCATTCTACATTGTTGGTGAATTTATGCACTTAAAGCACGAAGTAAAGTCATTGATTTGGGCGGTATTGGTACCGACAATCTTTGTCGTGTGGTTATTGATTGCCTTGATTTACGAAGGCGGTCACATGTATTAGTAATCCCATTTTCCTTTTAGGAATTATGAATAAGAAGACAGGCATCTTATTAATGACATTAATAGTGCCTGTCTTTATTTTTTTAGGACTAAAGACATTCGGCACAAACCATTATACGCTTCCCCGCTATATCCCCGCGATCGATTCTACGACTGGGGAAATTAAAATGGCGAAACGCGTAAATCCCCGATGGAACGAATCGGAGATGGATACGGTGTTTCAAACGATTCCTTCTTTTCAGTTGACCGACGAATCCGGAAAACCATTTTCATCGGCCTCTTTACAAGGCAAAATTTTCGTCGCCAATTTCTTCTTTACCCGTTGTGGAACAATTTGTCCCAAAATTACCTCACAGGTTAGTCGGGCAACGGATACATTCAATCAAGATCCTGAAATACGCTTCATCTCGCTATCGGTCGATCCCAATTTTGATAAACCCGAAAAGCTTTCGGCGTATGCCAAACGCTTTGAAGCGGATTCCACGCGATGGACATTTTTGACGGGTGATAAAAAAGTCATTTATCCACTTATCTTAAAAGGCTTTCATGTGCCATTGGCGGATGCCTCTGAATATGATGCGGCGATCAAAAACCCAGATGAAACATTTATTCATTCTGAGCGTTTAGTATTGGTCGACAAAGATGGCATTATTCGTGGATTCTACGATGGTACGGATAAGAAAGAGGTCGACCGACTAATCATGGAGATTAAGGTTTTAAAAAGCATTTACAATACCGAAAATTAAGCGCATGCTACAGATTACAAAAACACACAAAACGAGCTTAATAATCAACATTATCTCAATCGCTATTCCATTGGCAGTGGCAGGATTATTGTCTTTGCCCACAAAATTACCCTTGGGGGAATGGACCAAAATCTTACCCCATTTCATCGGGATAATCAATAGCACAACGGCGCTTTCTTTGATTATTGGTTTAATTGCAATCAAAAAGAAGAATATTGCGGGTCATCGCAAGGCGATGGGCGCGGCGGTTTTACAGGGCGCAGTTTTTCTTGTGCTTTACATTCTTTACCATGTGGCCAATGAATCCACGAAGTTTGGTGGCGAAGGAATAATCAAGATGATTTACCTATTCTTATTGGCCTCACACATCATCTTATCGATAGGTGTCGTACGTTTGGTATTGATGTCCTTGTACCACGCTTTGGCAGGAGATATTGAAGCACATAAGAAATCGGTTAAATGGGCCTACCCTATTTGGTTATACGTTTCTATTTCTGGAGTGATTGTTTACTTAATGATTTCCCCTTACTATGTATAAGAAAATATTTTTCTTGGTTTTGATGCTAATTCTCATTCAATGGAATGCGGAGGCTCAGTGTGCGATGTGCCGAACAACCGTGGAAAGTACCGTATCGAATGGCCGATCTAATATTGCTACGGGATTGAATACCGGAATTTTGTATTTATTGACCGCTCCCTACTTGTTGGTGGGAGCTGTGGCTTGGCTTTGGTTCCGTCAAAGCAAGCAAGAGCAGAAGGAGCGTATCGCCAAATGGCAGTTACGTCAGCGAGTTTCTCAGTTGTTGGGGAGAGCCAACTAATCCCAAATAGGATATTGAGTTAATTTGATGGTCTCACCAAAGAAAATTTGCGTGGACTTTTCAAATGAATCGGTGTAGTCGGACACAAAGAATTGTCGGCTAGACTCATTCTCCTCTCCTACTAACAAATCATTTTCCTTGAGGATGGATTTTATTTTCGCTGCCACAATCAAGGAGGTGTCGATGACCGAAATATTCCCTTGAAAGTAGGCATCGATTTGCTTTTTAATCAAGGGATAATGCGTGCAACCTAAAATAAGTCCTTCAATATTAGCTAAGACCGGATTGGCAAGGTATTCCTTAATGATTTGTTCAGAAATATTGTTGTTGAAGAAACCTTCTTCGATCATCGGGGCCAAAAGCGGGGTGGCGAGCGATTGAATGTGGATGTTTTTATCTAGGGATTCAGCCTTCGAAGCATAGATGCCCGAATTGACGGTTTGCTTGGTACCAATGAGGCCAAGTGTTTTTCCTTGCCAATGATTTTCTAAGTATTCGATAACGGGATCAATTACATTCACGACGATAGCCTTGGTCCCTACATAGGTTTTAACGAGGTCATAGGCGGCAGCGGAAGCGGAGTTGCAGGCAATAAGAATCAGCTTACAATTCTTTTCCATTAATAAATTACAAATCTTAAGCGAATAGGCTTGAATGGCTGTAGCAGATTTATCACCATAAGGGAGGTGAGCTGTATCACCAAAATAGATGATATTTTCTTGGGGCATGGTTTGGGTAATGGCATGGGCTAGGGTTAGTCCGCCGATTCCACTATCAAAAATCCCGATGGGTGCTGCGTTTGGCATAGATAAATAATTCGGCCGTAAAGAACGTAATTTTGGGATTCTTTTCAAACCCACGCAACCATTTTGACTTTTTAACCATCTTTACATTCGATTAACAATTTAACAGCCTTGCTAAAACATTTACCAACCCTAGAAGATGAGCGTACTTTGGTGCAATCCTGTAAAAAACAGGATCGCAAGGGGCAACATGCTGCCTACAATCGATACGCGGGGAAGATGATGGCGGTGTGCCGGCGGTATTTAGGCGCGGGACCCGATGCAGAGGATGCACTGATGGAGGGGTTTATGAAGGTTTTTTCAAAAATCGACAGCTTTAAGGAGGATGGAAGTTTTGAGGGCTGGATACGTCGAATTATGGTGAATGAGTGCCTGATGAAAATTCGTAAACAGGGGGATATGCACTCGACGCCCATCGAAGAGGCCTGGGGTGTAGGGCAAGCCGACGAGGCGTTTATGTATATGCGAACGGCGGAAATAGAGGCATTGATTGCAGAATTGCCACCTGGGTATCGAACAATATTTAATTTATATGCGATTGAAGGTTATTCGCACGATGAGATCGCCAACATGTTACAAATATCCGCTGGTACGTCGAAGTCCCAATTATCGAGGGCACGGACAATGATCCAGCACAAAATGAAACTAATTGAATTATGAACGAGCCAAACAACACTTCTTGGGAAGAGCTTGACAAGGTCTGGCGAAAGAAAATTCAAGACCAAGCCGATGACGTTCCTGCCAATCTCTGGGACAAAATCGAAACGCGACTAGATGAACAGCAAGTTCGTCCGATGTGGACGCGCGTTCGAATGAGTCCATGGACCTGGTCGGCCGCGGCGGTCATAGCCATCTTAATTGGAATGAATTGGGATCAAAGCATGCCAGAAGAAAAAGGGAATCCTTTGGTTGTCGAATCAAAAATTAAACCTAGTTCCTCGGAGCCCATTCATTTACCTGCTGATGTGGAAGAGCTTATCACGACCCAAGTCAAACCATCGGTTGTTCGTGAATCATTAGCTCCAAGCGTTATTGAAAAACTGCCGAATGTAGAAACGCAGGTAATGGAAGAGGCAAGAGCACCGATTGCTTCCGTGGCGCCGAAAGAGGAGGAGTCCGAAGAGATCTGGGTTCGCGTGGACATAGATCCGGTAAAGGAAAATGCAAAACCGGTGTCAGTTGCCTATCAGGAGGAGCCTGAGCAACCCAAGCAGAAAAAATCCGGTTTGGGTAGATTTTTGAAGCAATTAAGACAGGTGGTCAAAGGAGAACAACCCGATTGGGAAGAATTAAGAGAGGGGAAGCCTTCGCTGGTTGATGGCATACATCAGGTAGCAAATACGTATTATCGAACAGAACAAACCGTTAAACAAACATTTCAAATACAATGAGAACATTATTTTTTATCGTCTTTTTGGGGCTAGCTAATCAATTATTCGCCAGTGCGAATCCAGATAGCTTATTATTGAAGATTGACAAGCGCAATCAAACCGTGGTGGGGGGAAGTCAAGATAAAGGCAAGACACTTCGGGAAGAATTGGATCAGATTTTCCAAAAGAAAGGATTAGTGTTAACAGATAGTTTATGGCAACAGATTCGTACGGTAATTCGGACAGATTCTGAGGGTGACAGTAGCCTATCCGTTCAAATCGGGGGAAGTAAAGTGAAGATTGGTGTGATTAAATCGGGAGCTAAATATGATACGCGGGAGAAGACCTTTAAAATGAATTACCCCAATGATGATCGAAAAATTAGCATTAAAAAGGATAGCTCAGGAAAATCCTTGGTAATTCACAGTGATGGTAAGGAAGAAGTTCGTGTGGGCTGGAATGGGATCCATGTGAAGGATGGCAAAGAAGAAGTACACGTGGATTGGAATGGCGTACAGGTAAAAGAGGCCAATGGTGAGG
>JBDKFF010000135.1:0-4625 GCA_039798865.1 Bacteroidota bacterium | reverse complement strand
TCGACCGAAGCGCAGGTAGTGATCACATCCAAAGGAAGTATCCGTGAGGCATTTTCGAAAATTGATTCCACGGCTTTACCAGCGAGTGTATTGACCTATTTATCGACCAACTTCCCGGGCTATGATATGTTGCATGCCTCTCAAAAGACAACGGGTACGCCTACAGGCTATCGGGTTGAATTAAAATACAAAACGGAATTTTACTCGGTTCTCTTTGATGACAAAGGTGCCTTCGTTTCTCAGACGACGGGTATGCCTGGAGGTCCCAAAGGAGGTGGTAAAAAAGGGAGCCACGGGCCCGCAGTCACGAGTTTAGCATTAACTGATTTGCCGGCGGCCGTACAAACTGCACTTACTGGTTATACCTTTAAGCGTGCGATGGCCAAGGTAGATGCATCGGGTGCAACAATTTATCACATCCACGCTGAGAAAGCTGGAATTGAATATGACTTAGATATTGACGCCACGGGTAAAGTCCTATCCTCCAAGGAAGAGGCTGACAAACCGGAAATCAGCAAAACCGATTTGACAAGCTTACCGGCCGCTATCGTTAGCTATTTGAATACCAATGCGGCGGGATGGGTACTTAAAAATGCGGTAAGCATTTCATCTGATAAAGTAGCCATTCATTACCATGTCGTTGTTTCAGTAGGAAACGCAGTGCAAACCTTTATGTTCGACAAAGATTTCAAGGTGATTCAAAATGCCGGTAAAGGACCCAAAGATAACCCTAGCCTACCGAACTTCACCGTTGTTGAAATTACCCAAGCACAATTACCAGCTGCCGTAATTACCTACCTAAATACCAAATACGTGGGCTGGAAATTCACCAAAGCGCAAACGGTTTCTGCAGACGCAACAATTAAAGAATATGAAGTTTTCATCACCGTAGGTGACAAAGCCTATAAAGTCGAATTCGATGGAAATGGCGTTTTCTTAGGTGCGAAATTGAAATAACAAATCGCGTCAAGTATATCGAAAAGGCTTGCTTCGGCAGGCCTTTTTGGTTTATTTTGAGCCATGCAAGAAATCGAGCCATCCTTTCAATGGGAATCCATTTACAATGCGGCACATGACCGCAAATCCCCGTTTTATGGCCGGACCTATTCGCAAACTGAATACGAACACGATATCTATGGTTATTACATTCATCCACTCTGGGATGAAATCGATTCAGAAACGCTCTATTGCAAGATTCTTTTTACGGATTATACCCTCAAATACAGCATTATCGAATTATTTGGGGAATGGAATGACACCTTGCATAATGATATCATGTTGTTGAAACGCCAGGTTATCGACTACTTAATGGCAGCGGGGATCAAGCATTTTATTTTGATAGGCGAAAATGTCTTCAACTTCCATGGAAGTTACGAGGATGATTATTATGCCGAATGGTTTGAAGAGGTAGAAGACGGCTGGATCGTAGGTCTTCATTTCGCTGAATTCGTCGAAAAGGAATGGGCGAAATACCATGTGGATTATTACATCAATTTTGGAGGGAACCTGCAAATTCCCAATTGGCGCACACTAAAACCAGACATGATATTTTCGTACCTACACCATGTCATGAGCAAGAGATTAGGACCTGCCTAATATTTTTTTACGCATCAGGACATGAATGCATTGGAGATGGGTTATCTTAGTCATTGAATTTTTGATCAAACCATTCCTATGAAAAATCTTTGTTTACTGGTACTCTTGAGTATTTCCTTTTTAGGTTTCGCGAAGAAGCCCGACACGCGTTATTATGAGATGCGGATTTATTATTGCCACCCGGGTCGCTTAGATGCCTTGATCCAACGATTCACAAACCATACCACCAAGATTTTCGAAAAACACGGTATGACGAATGTGGGTTATTGGATTCCGAACAACAACACAGAAAACGCTTTATACTACATTTTATCCTACCCTAGTCAAGCGGCGCGCGATACAGCTTGGAGCCATTTCGGCAAGGATCCCGAGTGGAAGGAAGTAGCCAAAAAATCAGAAGAAAGCGGCAAAATCGTTGCCAAAGTAACCAGCATCTTCATGAATGCGACCGATTTCAGCCCGAAAATCAAACCTTCGAGTGCAGATGTTGACCGCACCTTTGAGATGCGTACCTACACGGCGGCACCAGACAAATTATCGAATGTGTTAGCGCGTTTCCGCGATCACACCACGAAGCTTTTCAAGAAGCATGGCATGGAAAACATCGCTTACTTCACAACCATTCCAAAAGATGGTTCGCAAAGTAAATTGTTATATTTCTTGGCACATAAAAGTGAGGCAGCTGGTAAGGCTAGTTTTGATGCTTTCCGACTAGACCCTAAATGGATCGCCGTGAAAGAGGCCTCAGAAAAAGACGGAAAAATCGTTGAGAAAGTAGAATCTATCTACATGAGCCCAACGACATTCTCTACAATTCGATAAATGCTCGTATCTTTGGACGTGGTATTCAAACACCACGTCCAAAAATATGCAGTGGATTAAAAAAGGTTTGTTGTTTTGTCCCGATGGGAAATCAACCTGGAATCAGAAAGGGTATGCGCATGTCGTATGTGCAGACACGTCATACGAAGACAAAATCAGACTTTACTACTCAGCCCGCGATGAAAAAGGGCGTTGCCAGGCATCATTTATTGATTTAGACCCGGACAAGCTTTCAAATATTCTCTACGTACATCCCGAACCCATTCTCGATTTAGGTGCTCCTGGCACATTCGATGATTGTGGCATCATGCCTACCTGGTTCATGCAACATGGGGACGAAAAGTGGCTATATTACATTGGATGGACCGTTCGAAACACGATTCCCTACCACAATGCCTTGGGTATTGCTAGTTCGAAAGACGGCATTCATTTTACCAAAAAATTCACGGGCCCTGTCATCAGTACCACAGCTACAGAACCCTATTTTAACGGCTCCGCATGCTTTCTAGAACATGAGGGAAAATTCAAAGCTTGGTACCTAAACTGTACCTATTGGATCGAAGACCAAGGAAAAATGGAACCCTGTTACCACATTAAATACGCGGAATCAAACGATGGAATCAATTGGGTGCGCCAAGGTCAAGTAGCCATCGACTACCGCGATGAAGTGGAAGGTGGAATTTCAAGACCCAGTGTACTCATCGAAGATGGCATCTACAAAATGTGGTTCTCAGCGCGTGCAATCACGGATTACCGTGAAAACCGCGAACGCTCATACCGCATCTACTACGCAGAATCCACTGACGGAATACATTGGACACGCAAAGACGACGAGGTGGGCATCGATGTGAGTGAAGACCCAACTGCTTGGGATTATTCAATGATTGAATACCCCTTAGTTGTCCAACATCGCGGAAGAAAAATCATGTTTTACAACGGGAATCATTTTGGTCAAACTGGCGTAGGATATGCCGAAATGCTCTAATTGGAATGGATTTTTCGCGCTACAACCACCATCTTTTCCCAGGTTCTCAGCCGGTTGCCCACCCCAAAGTGAGCATCTGTTTTATTACCTATAAACACGAGGACTACATCCGCGAAAGCCTCGATTCCATTTTAGCGCAAGAGACGAATTTTGACTTTGAAATCATCATTGGCGAGGATCATTCCCCGGATTCGACCGCACAAATTGTGCAAGCGTACGCCAAGAAATATCCCAATAAAATCAAGGCCTACATTCGCCCCCAAAATATCGGAGCGAAACAAAATTTTTTACATTGTTTCTTCGATTGCCGAGGGGAATACATTGTTCACATCGAAGGGGATGATTATTGGACAGACACCCAGAAACTTCAGCGTCAGGTTGATTTCCTAGACTCACATCCCAATGCCTCGGCTTGTTTTCATAACGCCCAAATTGTCTATGAAGACAATAGCCAGCGGCCGAGCGAATTAATAAACCCTACGGATCAAAAACCTTGGACCCAAAGCCAAGATTTCTTAGTTGAGAAGGAAACCTGGTTCATGGCAACCGCCGCGGTCATGATGCGACGAAAATTCGCGCATTCCCTACCCGAGTGGTTTTTACATTCCAAAAGTGGCGATATCCCCCTCTATGTTATTCTTGCGGAACAGGGACCTATCGGGTATCTGCCTGAAGTCATGTCGGTCTATCGAAAAAACGAGGGCGGAATCAGCATGACGGACCATGTTCATTCCGAAGCCTTTATTAAGAATCGAATTTTTATGTATTCAAAAATCAATGAATACACCCACAAAAAATACGACCACTTGGTCCGCCCAATCCTACAAGACTACTACCTGATGCGTAGAGAATGCCTGGAAAACAAAGGAAATTGGATAAAATCCTTGACCTATTTTTGCCAAGCCACATTACTCAATCCTCCCCAATCCTTCAAGGCCTGGAAGGCCTATTTGAAGAGTCAATTATTGAGCCCAGAAACCTTGTTGGCCTACCTTAATTTCCGTTCGAAACTGAACCAATTCCTCGGTCGATAAATTTGCTTTTTTTGCCGATTTAATTGACCTTTACAACAAAGCGTATCGCTCAACCTATTCCTAATTATGAAAAAATCAATCCTTGGACGCATGTCCATTCTTGGAGCCCTATGCCTATTTGGCTATTTCGGTATTTCTTCATTTCAAAAAAACGATCATCAACGCTGGGGGCAAGCCCTATTGGATTC
>JBDKFF010000134.1:0-3553 GCA_039798865.1 Bacteroidota bacterium | reverse complement strand
AGCCAATGTCCAAATCGGATTGCTCCTTTCGAAACGGATAATTATTTTTTCCATGCACACTGAAGGTGAATACCTCAGGTACATTTTCCATTATTTTGGCCGTCCCATTACCCTGATGCACGTCTAAATCGATGATTAAAACCTTATGCACCAACTTTCTTTGTAATAGACAATTGGCCGCCACCGCCATATCATTCAACAAACAAAAACCCTCCCCTCGATCCGCAAAGGCATGATGTGTTCCACCCGCTACGTTCATCGCACAGCCATTTTCCAAAGCAAACAGCGCACAATCAATCGTTCCCTGCGTAATCATCAACTCGCGTTGAATCAATTCTGGGGATTGTGGAAAACCAATAACGCGTTGTTCCGACGTGCTTAATTGTTGATCAATTAACCTTTGGTAATAATCCGCCTCATGCGTCAACAAGATATCCTCAGCCGAACAAATCGAAGGAACAAACAAATGATCCGATTGAATACTCCCCTCGTACAGCAATTGCTCGGGGATCAACTCATACTTCAACATCGGAAATCGATGACCCTCAGGCAGTGGGTGGGCGTATATGGGACTATGTGCAATTTTTAACATACTCAACTATTAAAACCCCTTCGGATGCAGCTCCTCATGCCCCGTATGCTCCTGGTAAAAATTGGCGATTCGTAAAATCGTACCCTCATCATATAATCTACCCACAAATGAGATCCCGGTGGGCAAGTTGGTCTTCGCATCAAAACCCGTTGGCACGCAAACCACCGGATGGCCGGTGAGGTTGGTGATGGCCGACTGGTTTCCTCCTCCCCTCGATGGGCAAATGATCGCATCGTATTGCGAAACGACTTCATTCACTTTCTGCATTAATAGATAGCGGTGACGTTGCGCATTGATATATTCCACGGCAGGCACAAAACGAGCGGTTCGGAATTGATTGGGCCAGTCGTATTTGGTTTGACGCGTCAACAGGTCATCGATATTTTTACGCGTCATTTCATCAAACTGAGCGGCACATTCCGCCCCGATGACCACATCCATGATGTTGAAAGGATACGCCTTCTCATCCGGAAACTCGACCGGTATTAACTGAACCCCCTGCTTTCTCAAATCAGCCAAAACCTTCCATTCATTTCGGGTAGTATCTTTAATTTTATCATAATAATTCTTCGCATAGGCAATCCTCATACCTTTTACCGAACGGCTAGCCTGGTAATTAAAGGGCATGTTGACCGCTGCCAAATCCTTGCCATCTGTTCCATGCAAATAATGAAATACGATGGCGGCATCATTGGCGGATCGACAAATGGGGCCCACCTTGTCGAGGCTATAGCTGAGGGCCATGGCGCCGGACCGACTGATACTTCCAAAGGTCGGTCGTAAGCCTGTCGCTCCACAGGTCGTGGAAGGTGAAACAATACTTCCCCAGGTTTCTGTCCCAATCGCAAAAGGCACTAAACCGGCGACCGTTGCCGAAGCTGAACCTGCAGACGAACCCGACGAGCCGTAATTCAAGTTCCATGGGTTTTTGGTCCGACCGCCGTACCAATAATCCCCCATGGCCAAAGCTCCTAAGGTAAATTTGGCCACGAAAACCGCACCTGCTTCTTTCAATTTGGTATAGACATAAGCGTCCTCATCAATGATTTGATCCTGGTAGGGCGCCGCGCCCCAAGTCGTTTTGGTTCCCTTCACCGCGAACAAATCCTTTAAGCCATAAGGAATCCCATGCAACAAACCACGGTATTTCCCGGCCTTTATTTCTTTGTCGGCCTGCCGCGCCTGCTCCAACGCCATCTCTTCCTGCACACTAATCACACATTGCAAGGTAGGGCCGTGTGTCTTGATTCGCTCGATAAAAAACTGGGTTAATTCAAGGGAAGAAATCTGCTTCGACTTAATCAAAAAGGCTAATTGATCAATGGAATAAAAGGCCAAATCGTTTTTGTTTTTAGGCATTGTCGCGCGGACAGTTGGCCATACAATGGGACCTTGCTTCTGGTCGAACTTCATGCCGGGCAATTTGGGATTTTGCCAAAGACTTAAGGGGACATTGTTATTCAACGAAAGCGCGTGCATCGCCTTGTAATTGGCTAAATTATCCACCACATCCGAATACAGGGTATCCAATTCCTGGGTCGTAAAACTTAAATCGAAGAGATTGGCAGCTCCCGTTAAATCTGATTTCGTCTGAGCAAAGATGGGGAAAGCAAAAAGTAGAAGAAGTGCGATTTTTTTCATCATTCAAATTTCCAAAAGTTATCTACATTTATTCGAACAGTACCCTGTTAGATAAATTACTTCAATTAACAATAGTTTATTTCCTCTCCGGCAAAGCCCCCAACACCCGTTGGATCAAACCATCCAAGGACTTATCCTCAATCCAACGCGCAACCAACACAATATCATTCTCCGAGTCCACATAGATGGCATTCGTACCATTTCCAATATGTGCATAGGCAGTCGCCGGCGCCGAAGGATATAACTTACGATCCGTATTCAAAAAGTAATTCATAAAGCCATAACCCACATTCGCCGTTCCGGGTGTCGTCGATTTTTTAATCCAATCTTCTGACAAAATCTGTTTACCATTCCAGTTTCCCTTGCGGAGCGTCAACAAACCTAATCTCGCCATGTCATAGGCATTGATAAACATCCCACCACCAAAATGTCCGCCTCCGCTCACCGATTGAACCATTTTCCCATCCATCACAATCCAGGCATTTTTATATCCCGTCCACGCCCAAGTATTTGACGCACCAATCGGATTCATCAAATTCTCCCGCAACACCTCCGGCAAGGCTTTCCGCCAAACTAAAGTGGTCGCCAAGGCTAACGCATTCACCCGCGTATCATTGTATTTGTACACCGTACCCGGCTCAAAACGCTTGCGTGTCGTCCATTCCGCAATCTTATCCGACGGTCGGTCCGCCCAATCCGGTTTCCCCCAAAGGACTCCCTCCCAATCACTTGTTTGGCGCAATAAATGTTCCCAACTAATCTTCCGATTATGCTCGGTTTCAAATGGATAAATGAAGGAAGTTTTCGCAATCGGATTTTGAGAAGCCTGTACCCCTTCCGTATTGGCTACCTCCACCGGTGGCAAATAGGTATAAACCTTGTCATCCAAGGAAACAATCAATCCTTTGTCATAAGCCAAACCCACCACCGAGGAGAGGATACTCTTCGTCACGCTATGCGTCATTTCTACCGAAGAGGGATTCCCCCACTCGGCAACGATATAGCCTTTGTAAATAACCAAGCCCGCCGCCGGACCACGGTCGGCCATCGGCCCGATCGGATCCGAAAAAGGTTCCTTGCCATATTGCATCGCCTGAGAAAGCCATAAATTCTTTGGCAAACTACTCTCCGTGCTTTGGGCAAAGCGAATCGCATCGTTCAACTTGGCCGTATCCAAATTAAAAAAACTGGGAGCCTTGTGCTCCCAATTTTTAGCTGATGGATAATAAACCGAAGGTTTCTGCGCAGACAGCGAGGAAACAATCCCCAATAAAATGACAAAACCGAAATTTCTTATGTTGAACATTGGTCTACCGACTC
>JBDKFF010000133.1:0-3068 GCA_039798865.1 Bacteroidota bacterium | reverse complement strand
CAATGTGTTTACCTCCATCTTCCAGCGCCCGACGAACCGGTGTCACATCCCGCAAACCACCATCTAAATAACTCCGTCGATCTTCCCCTGCTATTTTCACAACCGGCATCAGAATAGGCACAGCAGAGGACGCCAATAAATAATCCATGAATTCCGGGGTGCTGGGGTCCACGTAATGAATTCGACCTTCCATGATATTTACGGCCCCAACTTGCAAACCTACCGGGCTAGCCTGCAAATTTCGAATCGACAAGACATCTTCAATCAAATCACGTAAAGGCTTCGTCGAAACCAAACCGCGAAATTTCTTTGTCAGCGCGGTCCAACCCAATTCAAAAATCGAAAGTGGTTTTGATAAACATTCGGGATGGGTGATGCGAGTTTCCCAAAATTCCCATAAATCTTCCGCAGCCTCTAGGAAAGAAATAGGATGTCCATCCAATTTTTGTCGGCCCAATGCATTCACTAAAAAAGCCGCATTTAAACTACCCGCTGAAATCCCATAGATGACATCGGGCTGAAATCCATTCTCGGCTAATGCCTTGATGACGCCAGCTTGAAAGGCGCCTTTGACAGAGCCACCAGCTAAGACCAACATCTTGCTCATAAATTTCGCATTATTTAAATCTCGGGACTAAATTATCCCAAAATGTGATTAAATTTACACAATTTCCAAATGTGCCTAACACGCACGTAAACTTAATTCTATGTCCATTTCGCTTTCATCGATTCAGGCGCCTATCGAGGAACCCATGAAAGCATTTGAAGGGAAATTCAGGCAGTTTATGAAAACCAAAGTCATGCTGCTGGACACCATCATGAATTACATCGTACAACGCAAAGGGAAGCAAATGCGCCCCATGTTTGTCTTCTTGACAGCCGGTTGCGTAGGCGAAATTACCGAGAAAACATACCGAGGAGCTGCGCTCATCGAATTACTACATACCGCTACCCTCGTCCATGATGACGTAGTGGATGAGTCGGACTACCGTCGAGGTTTCTTCTCCATCAACGCAGTATGGAAAAATAAAATAGCGGTATTGGTTGGCGATTACCTGTTGTCAAAAGGATTACTCCTATCCGTTGACCACAAGGACTTTGACCTATTAACATCGGTTTCTACTGCTGTGCGCGAGATGGCCGAGGGGGAACTTTTACAAATCGAAAAAGCCCGTAAGCTAGACATCACAGAGGATGTTTATTTTGATATCATTCGCAAAAAAACAGCTACGCTTATTGCGGCTTGTTGTGCAGTAGGGGTGCAATCCACAGATGCTGACAGCAAATATGTGGAGATGGCGCATGCCTTCGGCGAAAAGGTTGGAATTGCCTTCCAAATCAAAGACGATTTGTTTGATTACGGTGACGCGGAAATTGGCAAGCCCTTAGGAATCGATATCAAGGAAAAGAAAATGACCTTGCCCTTGATTTATGCATTACAAAACACAACGAGATCCCTACGTAAACAGATGATTAAAACCATCAAGAACGATTCAGATAAGCCTGCTAAAGTGAAAGAGGTGATTGATTTCGTGAAATCAACCGGAGGGATCGCCTACGCGAATCAACGCATGCAAGAATTTGCGCAAGAAGCGCGAGCTATTCTAAGTCAATTTCCAGATTCGGAATACCGAACATCCTTGGGAAATCTACTCAATTACACGATCGAACGAAATAAATAAAAAAGGAGGCTGACGCCTCCTTTTTTTAGAACTAGGAATACCCACTAACGTGGTCCTCCGAAGCCGCCTCCGCCGCCACCCATACGCATGCCAGGCATACCCATCGGTTGTTGAGGTGCAGCTGGTGCCGCATCGCCACCATCTTTCGTATCGTCGTTATTAACTGATTTCTTTTTCTTGGTCGGGCCAAAACTCATTTTACCGATACGGTAAGTGAAGTTCACCTTAAAGTTCATGTTACGAAGCGTATTCACGGATTCTTGATTGATGAATGCCGTCTTCGTTTCACTGCGAATGATAAATCCGTTAGGTGTCAAGAAATTCTCAGCTCCAAAACCAATACTTCCTTTTTTGTTTTTAAAGTCTTTGCGAAGACTTAAACTATAAATACCAAAACCGCCTTGTGAACCTTGCAACTGAATCTGGTTCACACGATAGAACGAAAATATTTGTGCACCCCAACCATTTCCGATTGTATAATTTCCAAAAAGACGGAAGTTCGACTGAAGTCCTTCATTTTTCGCAGACAATAAGGGATCTGGGACATTGTTTGCCAACACCATGTAGGACAAATCTCCGCCTCCCCCAATCATCAACTTATTCGAAAGGTTGATATTCAAATTGATATTCACCCCATAGGCATCCTCATTTCCGATATTCTGTGAAGTTGTCTTAACAGTATCCCCACGCACCTCACGAATTTGGTTAATCGATCCGGTTGTATTACGAACAAAGAACGAAGTAGAAATATAGGTTTGCTTGATAAATTTACTGTATGAGATTTCGTAATTGTTCGTAAACTCAGGGGCCAAATTCGGATTACCCTGTGAAATATTTAATGGATTCGTTGCATTTACGTTGGGATTCAAGTTCTGAATTCCTGGACGCTGAATACGACGGTTGTAGCTGAATCTCCAGGTTCCCGACTTAAACGTCTTCGACATGTTGAAACTAGGAACCAATACCCCATAAGGAGGAATTGTCGTATTTTGACCTTCGTTCTTTAAGAAACTTGCCGAAATATCCGTGTACTCATAGCGAGCTCCAGCCTTAATACTCCACTTGTTTTTCGTCGTCAAGGTATATGAACCATACGTTCCCCAAATGTTTTGATTATAATCAAATACGTTGCTTGGTAAAGTAGCTAAGTTAACAGGCACATAAACACCCAGACTATCTCCTTTAAATGAAGCGTAATCAGACGTCACATTTCTTGTGATTCCTTTGGCTCCAATTTCAACTAATTGATTTTTTCCAATGGGCGTTTGATAATCCATTTGAAAAGTCATTTCCTGATTGTAGGAATCATTGACGTTCTTAATCGAACTCATGATTTCACTCATGGTTGATGTTGGATTCAAGATAAGGTTGTAAAAATCATTCGTA
>JBDKFF010000132.1:0-2922 GCA_039798865.1 Bacteroidota bacterium | reverse complement strand
ATTCAGCTCCATACGCACGGCCCTTACCCACAAGCAACTGAGTCTCCACCGTCGGATTCAAGTACAAGGCAGCCCCGTCGATGTAGTCAATCACATTCGATAAGCGCTTGTAATAAAACTCCGCCGAAGCCTCGAAGACGGCATTTTGGGTATTCGTAAAATTCTTAAATAGACCCATCGAATATTGATCCGCCACTTGCTGAGGTAAGTAGGGATTCGAATTCTTCCAAATATCCACCGGCGATACCGCCATCGTATTTGACAACAAATGCATAAACTGCTGCATCCGATTAAATCCAAATTTAACGGATGTGTTCGTATCCAATTTAACGGCCAATGAAAGACGTGGCTCAAAACCTCCATACGATTGAATCACATCGCCCGAGGCATATTGAAGCGTATCCATGATGGAATTGAAAACTCGAGGAATACCCGGTTTATATTGAATGAATTTTTGCGGTCCCACCAACTGATAATAGGCATACCGTATACCATAATCTAAACTCAAACGTTTTCCGATGGGCAAACTATGTCCCACATAAACGGCCATCTCGCGTGAACTTTCCGCTTGCATGGGGAAGGTGTTAACGACTGACTTCTCCGCATTCGGACGAAAAGTTCCCGCATCATTTTGATAGGCGTTAATCTCCGCACCAAAATCAATTCGTCCCCGCTCTTTCAGATCCAGACTCAAATCTTCCCGTAACGTTTTCTGGCTAATCGAAGGCCGCCAAGTGAACTCGTAACCCGATTTTAAACCATCGATTCCGTATGAATAATCACTCGCAAAAGCCGTAAAATGATGCGACCAATTCTTCCAAAGCGCATGGTGCTGAAAACTCAAGGTCTTCGTTTGCCATGAATAAAGTGTGTCGGAGGCAAATTTGAAGCCGTCGTGACTGATGTAGCCCGACAAAGATATCCGTTGGTTTTCCCCAATCCGGTGTGTCAACTTAAAATTCACATCGTAAAAATCGGCCTTACTTTTCTGCAAAGCAGGATTCGGAAAATAACCCAAATAGAAGTCGGACAAAGAACCCCGCGCACCTAAAATCAAGGTTTTTTTACCCTTCACTAAAGGACCATCTATTAACAAACGACTCGAAATAGGACCTACCCCACCTTGCAAACTCCATTTATCGAAATTTCCTTCCTTTACGCGAACGTCTAGCACAGATGAGGCCCTGCCGCCATACATGCTCGGGATACCGCCCTTGTAAAGACTTAAATCCTGAACCATGTCGGCATTAAATCCTGTGAAAAAGCCAAATAAATGGGAGGTATTAAACAGAGGAACGCCATCTAATAAAACAAGGTTTTGATCGACGTTGCCACCCCGGACGTTGAATCCCGAGGCACCCTCTCCTACGGTAGAAACGCCTGGCAACAACATAATGGACCGAATGACATCGGCCTCACCCATCAGATTGGGTAGTTTTTTGAGGGTCTTGCTCGACATCTTTTCCACTCCCATGATGGTTCGATTGACATTCGCGTCCGACTTCTCCGCGGAGATGACTACCTCATCTAAAATCTGTTCTGATTTCTCCAAGAAGACGCTCATGCTCGCATTTTCTTTCAAATCAACTTTCCCGGTTTTGAATTTGTAACCCAAACTTCGGAAAACCATTTGATAGGACCGTGAGGGAAGCGTTACTGAAAAATGACCCGTGGAATCCGTTCGCGCGCCGATCGATAATCCCGAAAACAAAACGGACGCTCCTTCAATTGGCGCCTTGGTTTCAATGTCCTGAATGGTGCCTGAAAAAATAAAATAACCTCTTTTTTGACCAAACGAAACGAATGAAATCAACAGGCAAACCAATAGAAGTATCTGCCTCATTTCGTTTTATTTCGCAAGATTAAAATTCCTTTGGCATTTTTCCATGCCGGATCAAAAGCACCCGCCGGGAATTTCGCCACAGCATGGCTTCCTAACACGACATCCAAATCCCCATCGCCTTCAATGTCGGCAATATCCATCACCGACCAGCGACCTAGATGATTCACAGGAATCGTCATTTGGGCAAATTGCTTACCCGTATTTTTAAAATAAATCAATCCCTCGGCCGGACGTTTTTCCACGTCTGGGAACAGGGCAATAGATAACATATCTAAATCCCCATCCTGATCAACATCAGCCAGCATCACTTTGGTTGCACCATTTTGAGCGTAAAATGCCTGTTGCTTGAAGCGCATTTGACCTTGATTCGTATAGACATAAACCCCATGATAAGGTTTTAAAATCGTTGAGAAATCTGCATTATCTCCCGCCGTGCAGACAATATCCAAATCCCCATCAGCATCTACATCCCCCATATCAAAGGAACTTGTTCCATAAATCGATGGGAAACGCAATAACATCCGCTCCTCAAATTTCAGCCCCCCTTTGTTCGTATAAAGCATAATTCGCTCATCCCCTTGGGCAAAAAGCGCCACAATATCCAAACGTCCATCACCATCAAAATCGCGAACATCGACATGGGTCGCACCCGTTTGGGGGTTCAGAACCTGCTTATTCCAAGTTTTTCCCTTCTTCGCCCATACAGTCATTCCACCTTCCTTGAATCCGAACTCACTGGAAATTAACTCCTCTTGACCATCGCCATTTAGGTCAACGGCTTTCAATTCAATTGGGCGATTAAGACCCTTGATTAAACTCGTCGGGGAATCACCGCCATACACTTGAACGGAACCATTTACATCCGGATTCGCCTGGGTCGTTGTACCAATAAACGTAAATAGATATTGTCCTTTCCAAGGCTCCACATAAGTCAAGGCATCCTGATTTTCCAATTGCTTCAAGGGTTTTCCTTGGGCATCCAAAAGCCAAATCACGCGATTAGATTGATCCCCAGCAATGATCTGGTGTTTCTTCGAATCAATACGAACAGCTGTAAAATTGGGGATTGTCGCTTTAGG
>JBDKFF010000131.1:0-4680 GCA_039798865.1 Bacteroidota bacterium | reverse complement strand
CGGATGAAGAAATTCAAGCGATGGGTAAGGCAGTTGTTAAAGAGAAGTACGGCAACTTGTTTGATATGTACAAGCAAATCACCGGTGAAGATCCGTACGAGGTACCTATGCGTATCTATCCTGCGGTTCACTATACCATGGGTGGGCTTTGGGTAGATTACAACTTGATGACGACAGTTCCTGGATTGTATGCTTTAGGAGAGGCTAACTTCTCAGATCACGGTGCTAACCGTTTGGGAGCTTCAGCCTTGATGCAAGGTTTAGCCGATGGATACTTCGTTATTCCATATACAATTGGTAATTATTTGGCTTCCGAGATTCGTACCCCGGCGATGTCAACAGATTCTGAAGATTTCGTAGCTGCTGAGAAGGCAGTACGTGATCGTTTGGAGACCTTGATGAACATCAAAGGAACCAAGCCGGTGGATTATTTCCACAAGCGTTTAGGTAAAATCATGTGGGATGAGTGCGGTATGGCACGTAGCGAAGCAGGATTGAAAGCCTCGATCAAAGAAATTCAAGCCTTGCAGAAGGAATTCTGGTCGGATGTAAAAATCCCAGGCGAGATCGATAACTTGAACCCTGAATTAGAGAAAGCGGGTCGTGTGGCCGACTTCCTTGAATTGGGCGAGTTGATGTGTATCGATGCATTAGATCGCAACGAAAGTTGTGGTGGACACTTCCGTGTAGAATTCCAGACGGAAGATGGTGAAGCATTACGTGATGACGAAAAATACGCTTACGTAGCGGCTTGGGAATACAAAGGAGACGGAAAATTCGACTTACATAAAGAAGAATTGAAGTACGAAAATATCAAAATTGCTCAGAGATCTTATAAATAATTCGATACAATGGAAGGACATTTAAACCTGACACTCAAAATTTGGAGACAAAAAAATGCCAACGTAGCTGGTAAGTTCGAAACTTATCAAGTAAGTGGTATTTCCACCGATATGTCATTTTTGGAAATGATTGACGTGTTAAACAACCGTTTGATCGAAGAAGGAGATGATCCGGTAGCATTTGACCACGATTGCCGCGAAGGTATTTGCGGAATGTGTTCGATGTACATCAATGGACGTCCTCACGGACCAAACCGCGGTGTAACAACTTGCCAATTGCACATGCGTTCATTCAAAGACGGCGAAACCATCACGGTAGAGCCTTGGAGAGCGAGTGCGTTCCCGGTAATCAAAGACTTAGTGGTGAACCGTTCTGCCTTTGACCGTATCATTGCGGCAGGTGGATTCGTTTCCGTGAACACGGGTAATGCACAAGATGCAAACAACCTTCCGATTCCGAAGGAGGATGCTGATGATGCATTTGCAGCAGCGGCATGTATCGGTTGTGGTGCTTGCGTAGCAGCTTGTAAAAATGCATCAGCGATGTTATTTACTTCCGCGAAAATCTCGCAGTTGGCCCTATTACCGCAAGGCAAAGTGGAAGCAGCGAAACGTGCGGAAGCAATGGTTGCTCAAATGGACGAAGAAGGATTCGGTGCTTGTTCAAATACAGGTGCTTGCGAAGCGGAATGTCCAAAAGGCATTTCGTTAGAGAATATTGCACGAATGAAT
The DNA here is from genome assembly GCA_039798865.1 of Bacteroidota bacterium. Classification (GTDB taxonomy): domain Bacteria; phylum Bacteroidota; class Bacteroidia; order Cytophagales; family Spirosomataceae; genus Aquirufa. The sequence continues at coordinate 3,106 of JBDKFF010000131.1, read as the reverse complement.
CGTGAGTATTTCTCTGCGACATTCTCATCCAAATAATTAATCTATTTATCAGCCCCTGAATGCCATTTCAGGGGCTTTTTACGCCCTTGTTTTTAGAACCCACCCATTCACGTTCCAATCAAAAATCCCAAGCCCTCGGCTGGATAGAGGTTATTTGTGGCTCCATGTTTTCCGGTAAAACGGAAGAATTAATTCGTCGCTTGAAGCGCGCGAAGATTGCTCAATTACGCGTAGAAATCTTCAAACCTGCCTCAGATACCCGCTACCACGATGAAGACATCGTTTCCCACAACCAAAATTCCATTCGCTCCACTCCCGTTTTAAGTGCAAGCGAAATACTTCTTTTGGCGGGAGATTGTGATGTGGTGGGATTGGATGAAGTACAATTCTTCGATGATTCCATCGTCGAAGTTGTAGACGCATTGGCCAATCAAGGCAAACGTATCATCATCGCAGGCCTCGACATGGACTTCAAAGGAAATCCCTTTGGCCCCATGCCTAAACTCATGGCAATCGCCGAGTATGTCACCAAGGTGCATGCAGTATGTGTGCAATGTGGGGCTGTCGCTCATTACTCCTACCGGATCGTCGACAAGGAAGAAACGGTACTTTTAGGAGAAACAGAATCCTACCAGGCACGTTGCCGTGCTTGTTTTCACGCCGACATCTAGTATGCCCAAGGATCCAAGCTTCAAGAAAGTTTTTCAACGCATCAAGGCGAAAAAGCCCCGCGACTTGGATATGCAATTCGAAAAAGCCCATGATCAGGTATTCGAAAATATGGATTGTCTCACCTGCGGAAATTGTTGCAAAACAACGAGCCCGATGTGGAATGAGACAGACATTCAGCGTGTTGCCCATCTACTAAAAATGAAGGTCGCACAATTCCTCGACCAATATTTAATTAAAGATTCAGACGGCGACTGGGTATATCCAGCGGCTCCTTGCCCCTTCTTAACGCTGGAAGACAATACCTGTCAAATCTACGAACATCGTCCAAAGGCTTGCAGGGAATACCCACACACCAACCGCAAAAACATGTTGGGCATCATGAACCTCACCCAAAAGAACGCCCTCATCTGCCCTGCCGTGGCTCAAATCATGGAGAAAATGGAGCGAATTTACAATTGAGTTCCCATCAGATTTGAAATTGCCATGAAAAATCAAGAAATTAGTCTTTCAATTTAATAGGATACTATGGCAGCAGCAGAATATTTAGGAATTGACGTAGGAGGTACCGGCGTTAAAATGGGCATCGTTCATTCGGACACCGGCCAAATCAGCAATTTCCAAAGCTACGATACCGCTACTTGGCGTGAATCACACCATTTTTTAGATCGTTTAGCAGATGCGATTGCCTTGCAATTATACCAGCATAAAAATGTCAAGAAAGTGGGCATTGGCCTTCCAGGTATCTTGACGAAAAATCGTCGGACATTGATTGAAATTACGGCTATTCCTGAAATTGATGGTTCACCCATGATCGATATGCTGGAGAAGCGCTTCCCTGAACATGAGTTTTTCATGGAAAACGATGCAAATGCGGCGGCTTTAGGCGAATTCTATTTCTCTCCGGAGAAAAACGTCATGCCAGAGGATTTCATTTTTATTACCTTGGGTACAGGCGTAGGAGGTGCAGCGATCATCGATCGTAAAATCTTCTTAGGCGGCGATGGTAATGCGATGGAGCCGGGTCACGTACCGTCGAAAAACGGAAAGGTTTTAGAGCGTAACGTAGGTAAAAAAGAATTACTCCAACTAGCGACTGAAATGCGCGCGAATTATACAGGGCAAACTGTGTTGGCATCCGATGGCACCATATCTACGACAGCCTTAGTCGTAGCCGCGGAAGAGGGTGACGCTTTGGCTTTAGCGATTTGGGATGAAGTGGGTAGTTTGTTAGGAGACATGTTGGTATCCCTAATCCGAATATTAGATATCAAAAACATCTTCATCGGCGGTGGTTTATCGGCATCTTATGACTTTATTTTACCGAGCATGGAACGTCAATTAAACTATTGGTTGACCCCTGCCTACTTGGAAAAGTTAAATATTAAGAAGGCTTTATTGGGAAATGACGCCGGACTTTTAGGCGCGGCTTCGCTCTGTTTTTAAGTAAAAACAGACTAGGTCAGCGAAGTTTTTTCAAAAAAGAATTAAATCGTTTATAATTAATATTTCTAAAGTGCAAAATGGAATAAAATTTGTTTGATATTCTAACTTTTAATTCTAATCTTTGCATCGTTTTTGAACCCCAAAATTTTTATAAAATGTCAGATATTGCAGAAAAAGTAAAAAGCATCATCGTAGAGAAGTTAGGTGTTGAGGCATCAGAAGTTACAACTGAGGCGTCTTTCACAAACGATTTGGGAGCTGACTCCTTAGACACGGTAGAATTGATCATGGAATTTGAAAAAGAATTCAATGTTTCTATCCCAGATGACCAAGCTGAAAATATCCAAACGGTAGGACAAGCAGTAGCCTATTTGGAAGAAAACGCAAAGTAATCGAATCACACGATCATAATGATGTCAATTAGTACATGGTAATTCCTAAGGATTCTATCCTCAGTTGAACCCCTGACTAATTGACATTTTTTATTGTAACAAAGTCTATTAAATAACACATGGAGTTAAAACGCGTAGTGGTAACGGGCCTAGGTGCTCTGACACCCATTGGTAACACAGTTGACGCATATTGGGAAGGCTTAGCCGCGGGTAAAAGTGGTTGTGCACCTATTACACGATTTGATGCTGAAAAATTCAAAACGCGCTTTGCATGTGAGTTAAAAGACTTTAAGGTAGAAGAATTTATCAATACCAAAGAGGCCCGTAAAATGGACCCATTCACCCAGTATGCAGTTGTTGCTTCCGATGAAGCGATTGCAGATGCAGGATTCGATATGGAGAAATTGAACCTAAACAAGGTGGGTGTTATTTGGGGATCAGGAATCGGTGGATTAAAAACCTTTGAGGACGAAATGATTTATTTCGGACAAGGAGATGGCACACCGAAAATCAATCCCTTCTTTATTCCAAAAATGATTGCCGATTCGAGTTCCGGACAAATTTCCATTCGGAATGGATTCCGTGGCCCGAATTATGTA
>JBDKFF010000130.1:0-4388 GCA_039798865.1 Bacteroidota bacterium | reverse complement strand
AATTTGCCGTCCTGTATCGTTGCCGCTAAGGGATCATGTGTCCAAGACGCATTGGCCTTCACCGTATCATGATGCGAGTTTAATAAAATGCTCGGTTTACTTGGGTCAAAATGTTTATTGGTCGCCCAAACATTATTCCCCAATCGCTGAAACCCAATATTTCGAGCCGCAAAGAATTCCTCGATGATCGTAGCAGTTGCTTGTTCTTCCCGACTTAAGGAAGGACAGGCTACCAGCTTTCCGAGCAGGTCTTTGGCGTCTATATATTGTTGGTCCGTATACATTAGGCTTGAATCAATGTACCCTTGTCGGGCTGTGAAACAAAATCAGCATGGCAAAGACGCACGGTATGAACACCTTGAGAAATTGCCTTTAAGGCATTTTCCAATTTAGGAATCATGCCGGCGGAAACAATTCCATCCGCTTTTAATTGCGCGAAATTGGCAGAGTTAATCTGTGAAATGACCGAGTTATCGTCGTTCGGATCCATCAAAACCCCTTGCTTTTCAAAGCAATAGGTAAGTGTTACGTCAAAGTGAGTACTTAATGCAATGGCCAAGGCTTGCGCCATGGTATCCGCATTGGTATTCAATAATTGTCCTTTTGAATCCGCTGTGATGGGGGCAAAAACCGGACTTAATCCGTTTTCGATTAATGCAGTTAAACCATGTGCATTGACGGATTCGATATCCCCGACAAAACCATAGTCGATGGGCTCAGGATTTCTTTTCTTGGACACCACAAAGGCGCCGTCGGGTCCCGCAAGACCAATCGCATTGGTTGAGAGCGCTTGTAATGAGGCGACGATGGATTTGTTGATCCATCCCGCATAGACCATGGTGACAATCTTGAGACTTTCGGAGTCAGTCACCCGACGCCCTTCTATCATCTGGCTTTGTATGCCCAATTCCGCCGCCATGGAGGTAGCAATTTTTCCTCCTCCGTGAACCAATAATTTGAATCCGGGGATGGATGCAAAATTAGCCAAAAAGGATGCTAAGGCCTCGGGTGCATCGATGATGTTTCCACCAATCTTTACGATATGTAAGGCCTGTTTCATGCTAGAATAAATAAGGGCTTTCTACCCGCATTTGGGTTAATAAGATCTCTTTTAATACGGCTTGGGCAGCCCAAAGCCGGTTGCCAGCCTGTTGGATCACAATCGAATTCTCCGAATCAATCACCTCATCATCCACGACCACATTTCTCCGTACGGGTAGGCAATGCATGAATTTGGCATTGTTTGTCAAATCCATTTTCGCTTTACTAACCGTCCAAGCTGGATCCGAGGAAAGGATTTTTCCGTAATCTTCGTAGGATGACCAGTTTTTAGCATAGATATAATCAGCACCAACAAATGCTTCTTTTGGGTCATAACAAATCTTCGCATTGCCCGCAAACTCGGGAGCTAAATCATAACCTTTCGGGTGAGCGATGGTAAAGTCCACATTCGCAATATTCATCCATTCCGCGAAGGAATTGGGTACACATTGTGGCAAAGCCTTCACGTGAGGCGCCCAGGTCAAAACCACCTTCGGGCGTTCTACTTGCTTGGTTTCGGTAATGGTAATCAAGTCGGCAAAGGACTGTAAGGGATGCCGAGTAGCAGATTCCAAACTCACAATCGGCTTGCCGGTATATTTCATGAATTGCTTTAAAACCAATTCCGAATAATCTAATTCACGGTCGACTAACCCCGGGAAACTACGAACTCCCACAATGTCGCAATATTGACCAATCACGGCAGCAGCTTCGGATACGTGTTCAGCTTTATCACCGTTCATAATAACCCCCTCATTCATTTCCAACTGCCAGGAATCGGCGCCCACATTCATCACCATCACATCCATACCGAGGTTCTGTGCAGCTTTTTGCGTAGAAAGACGGGTACGTAAACTGGAATTAAAGAACAATAAACCCATGGTCTTGTTCTTGCCTAAATGCTTGTCGGCATAAGGCATTTTTTTCATCAACAAGGCCTCGCTGACTAATTTGTCGATGTTGTACGCGTCTTTAACGGAAGTAAAATGCTGCATATAAAGGGTGGTCAAAAGACCTTATATTTTTGGCAATTCAGTAAAATTACCATTTTTAACAGATAAATGAAATTTATCGATGACGTTCCCAAGTGAATACGTCCAAAGCATCTGGGCAGTAGATTGTTTTTTCCCCGACTTGATTAAATTGATTGCCTACTAAAACGGATTGAGACTTGAGGTTATCACAGGGGGTTTCTGCACGGATGAATTTTAAGTCAGTGTCTTGGAAGGCCCAGTTGATCAGACTGTTTACGGCCTCCTTGGCATAGCCGTATCCTCGGTATTTTTGGTCAAGTGCATATCCAATTTCGGTACTAACTTGGTCATCTGGCATGCCTGAAAATCCAATTCCCCCGATAGAGCAGGATTTATTCGTTAGGATTATTTCCCAATTTGTGTACCACATGAAATCGAAGGGAAATTTTTTGGTCATGGGCATCCAGAAATGTTCCAAGGCATGAAGCATTTCATTTTCATAAAATACTTCTAGCTGGAAAACATTTGGGTTTAATTCAAGGTTAACCTCTAATTCTTTCCTGCCAAATTTAAACCAACACTCGAGCAGGCTATGATCGAGAGGAATGAGGGTTAAACGTTCTGTTTTGATGGAAATCATAGAAATCTAGAAATATTGACCTACAAATTTGTGGGATTGGTCGCAAAATAGAGATGCTTTGTGAAAGATACTAGATTTTTGTACTCGATTTTGTGAGAAGCGTAACAACAACAAACATATATGAAAAAGTATTTCTTTCTTTTGAATTGTCTTTTAATCAGCGGTATGGCAGCCGCCCAAATCCCGGGTGGATTTGGCATGCCTGCAGCGAAGAAGGAGGCAGTTATTCCGGGAACTGCGCAAGCGGCTCCCAAAGGTTCCGCCAAAATAGTTGGATATGTATTAGACTCTACGGATACAAAGCCTGTGGAATTTGCGTCTGTAGCATTGATAAATAAGGCGACTAACCGTCCCGTGGATGGTGCGTCAGCCGATTTAGTAGGTAAATTTGTATTGAATAAAGTTCCGCAAGGAGATTATAAACTCGTGATTTCATTTATCGGATACGAAAGCAAAACCTTGTTTGTATCGGTAAACTCGAAAAACGATGACCAAGATTTAGGGGTCATTAAATTACCATCCAGTACGAAGATGTTGGCCGAGGTGACCGTTGAGGGTCAGCGGGCATTGATCGAGGAGCGTGTGGACCGTACGGTTTACAATGCGGAAAAAGATGCGAGTAATAAAGGAGGCGATGCGACCGATGTCTTGAAAAAGGTTCCGATGTTATCGGTAGATTTGGATGGTAATCCGTCTCTGAGAGGTTCGACCAATGTGAAGGTGTTAATCAACAACAAACCTTCCACGATCATGGCTTCGAGTATTTCGGATGCTTTGCGTCAGATTCCAGCGGATATGATCAAGACAGTGGAGGTTATTACCTCGCCATCTGCTCGTTATGATGCAGAGGGTTCCGCGGGTATCATCAATATCGTGACAAAAAAGAATACCCTGCAAGGGTTGACCTTGAATGTTGACTCAAGTGTGGGTGTTCGTGGATCTAACTTATCCTTGAACGGAAACTTCCGTAATAAAAATTGGGGTTTATCGTTGGGAGGATTTGGGCGTTCAGAATACAACGTGAACGGTAAGTTTGAGAGTACTCAAATTACGACTTCCAATAATCTGCAAACCACCAATTTACAAACGGCTGAAACTCGCAGAGAGGGTATTTTTGGTAACTATCAATTAGGCTTTGATTGGGATATCAACAAATACAATTCAATCACTTCGAACGTTCGTTTTGGTTTACGTAATGGAAATAACTGGCAAGATGGATTATCGCAAATCCGTAATGGGGTTTTGGCAAGTTTGCGAAATACGAATTCATTAGATCAATCGGCCAACGTAGACGTCAATTTTGACTACACAAAAACATTTGCACTTGCGCAACGTGAATTCTCGATTTTAACTGCTTACAGCCGTAATAACCGTACGAACGATTTTTACAATCTTATCTTGAATCCAAAATCAACCATGAGTGAAATCATGAGTTCGATTAAGAACGTCAATGATTCCTACAATCAGGAAATGACTTTTCAAATGGATTATCAAACGCCCATTGGAAAAAATCAATTAGTTGAAATTGGTGCCAAAGGAATCACAAGAAATGTGACCTCTGATTATGCTTCGTTTAAAGGAGACGGTTTAGGAACTTATGTTCCTGTTAATTTAGCATCCTTACCAAGTAACGTTTTTGATTATGATCAGAACATTTGGGGAACGTATGGTTCATATACCTTGACGACGAAAAACAAGTGGAGCATTAAGGCTGGAGCTCGTTATGAGTACAC
>JBDKFF010000129.1:0-33195 GCA_039798865.1 Bacteroidota bacterium | reverse complement strand
CGGATTGCCAACTCGCCATTGCGGAGAAAGGATTAATGGTCATTGACGCCGAAGTCAAAGGCGTGGCGGGCCATGCGGCAAGAAACGAGGGAACCAATGCCATTTACTTGGCCATGGAGGATATACAAAAGATTAAAGATTTTGAATTTCCGGAAGTTTCACCGGTTTTGGGCCCTGTGAAATGTACGGTAACCGTGATTCAGGCTGGCAAACAACACAATGTAGTGCCGGATTTGTGTCAATATACAATTGATTGTCGGGTCAATGAATGTTATTCCTTGGAACAAGTACTTGAAATTTTAAGAGGCCTTGTTCAAGCGGAATTGACTCCACGCAGTATCCGTTTGCAATCCAGTAAAATCCCCGATGGACATCCGGTTCTCGAAGCAGCCGCTGCTTTAGGGATTACCAGCTTCGGATCACCTACCCTATCGGATCAGGCCTTGATGCCTTTCCCATCGGTGAAAATTGGACCAGGACATTCAGGAAGAAGCCATACGGCGGATGAATTTATTTATTTGGAGGAACTGAAACAGGGAATTCAAACCTATCAGAAATTACTATCACAATTAATCTAATACGAACGTGGCAAAACTTTGGCAAAAAGAAAATCAGCAAACAGACGCAATCATTGAGCAATTCACGATTGGGAACGACCCTGTATACGATTTGCAATTAGCGCGCTACGATGTGATGGGCTCACTCGCGCACATTACCATGCTCGAGCATGTGGGTCTTTTACCCTCAGAGGAATTGGAACCTTTATGTCTGGAACTTAAAAATATCTTGGACACGATCGAAGATGGCACTTTCGTCATCGAAGAGGGAATGGAGGATGTCCACTCACAAATCGAATATTTACTTACCCAAAAATTGGGGGATTTAGGCAAGAAAATACATGCGGGTCGGTCACGGAATGACCAGGTGCTTGTTGACCTAAAATTATTCATGCGGGCGGAAATCATGGAAATCGCGGATTCGGTGGAGGATTTATTCGACCTCTTGTTGGCGAAAAGCGAAGCCCACCAAAATGATTTATTGCCGGGTTATACGCACTTACAAATTGCTATGCCATCGTCGTTTGGTTTGTGGTTTGGCGCATACGCAGAATGCTTGGTGGAGGACGCCGAATTGTTGGAAGCGGCTTTTCGTTTGGCCAATAAAAACCCTTTGGGCTCGGGAGCGGGTTATGGCTCATCCTTCCCACTGGATCGTAAATTAACGACGATTTTATTGGGATTTGAGGCACCACATGTGAATGTGGTGAATGCCCAAATGTCGAGAGGCAAGACTGAATTATACGTATTGAACGCGATTTCCCAATTGGCAACGACCTTGAGTCGCTTGGCCATGGACGTTTGTTTATACAACTCGCAAAACTTTGGTTTTATTGAATTACCGAGTAGCCTGACGACGGGAAGCTCCATCATGCCACACAAGAAGAATCCTGATGTGGCGGAATTACTACGTGGGAAATCGAATAAGCTAAAGGCTGCTCCGAACCAATTGCAATTGTTGATGAGCAACCTACCTTCCGGTTACCACCGCGAATTCCAATTGACCAAGGAAATCTTGATGCCGGCCATCGATGAAATCAAGGATTGCTTGGAGATTACGCATTACATGGTCTCCAACATGAAAGTCAAAGCGAATCTTTTGAAAGATTCCAAATATGATTTATTGTTCTCTGTCGAGGAGGTGAATAAACTCGTGGTACAGGGAATGCCGTTTCGAGAGGCTTATGTTCAGGTAGGAAAAATGATTGAGGCGGGTGAATTCAATGGTAGCAGCCGCGAAATCAATCATTCCCACTTAGGTAGCATCGGCAATTTAGGTTTGTCCGAAATACAATCACAGAAAGATGCCGTTTGGAATCGATTTGGATTCGAGAAAGTCGAAGATGCAATTGAGGATTTATTGAGCTAATTGTTGGGCCAATAACTTCTGCATATACTTACCCAGAATATCGAATTCTAAATTCACTCGATCACCTATTTTCATTTGGTGGAAAATTGTGTGTTCGTAGGTATAGGGAATAATTGCCACCGAGAACGTATCTTTTCCAGATTCTACGACCGTTAAGGACGTCCCATTGACGCAAATGGATCCTTTTTCGACGGTCACATGTCCCGCAGGATATTGAAAATGGTATTCCCAGGAACCGTCATGTACCTTGATGTCGGTACAAATACCCGTCAAATCCACATGACCTTGAACGATGTGGCCATCGAATCGTCCGTTCGCAGGCATGCAACGTTCTAAATTAACTTTTTGGCCGATTTTCAAATCACCCAAATTGGTCTTTTGAAGGGTTTCTTGAATGGCCGTTACGCGGTATTGCGGGGATTTGATTTCTACGACGGTCAGGCAGACACCATTGTGGGCGAGCGACTGATCGATTTTTAACTCATCCGTGAAGGAAGATGAAAACCAAAAATCGACATTTGAGCCCTGCGTTTGTTTACTTTCCAAAACGCCCATTGATTCCACAATACCTGTAAACATGTGATTAATTTTATATTTTTACGAATTCAAATTTACACGCATTCCCATGAAATTCAATCGCTGGTTCCTGATAATTGCTGCAATAATCGTTTGCCTGATTTATGTGAGCTTACCCAAACAGGGCACAATCCCAGCCAAATCAAGGGAAGACTCATTGCAGACCGTGGAGAGTCGGAAGGCGAAAGACGAACAATTACGTACTGCGGAGGATTCCCCCATCCCCGACCGCGCTAATTTTAAGGGCTTGGCCTATTTTCCCTATTCGCCGAAATGGGTTATCTCTTTTGAAATGATTCGAAATGAAAAGATTGAACGCGTAGGACTTGCAATGACGGATGGTAGCAAGGATTCTTTGTTGGTATTCGGAAAGGCCAAAGCAGAAATAGACGGACAAAACATTGAATTGATTGTTTACCAATATGACTCCGGGGATTTCTTTATTCCATTTAAAGACAAAACCGCCCCCACAGAAACCTATGGAGGCGGTCGGTATTTGGAGTTACCCCTAACTAATATAAAAGACAATCAAATTCTATTGGACTTCAATCAAGCTTATTTTCCTTTTTGTGCGTATAATAAGACGTTTGCCTGTCCGGTTCCGCCTCAGGCGAATTACATAAACTTGCGGATTCCGGCAGGCGAGAAAAATCCTTAATTCACTCGTCGAACCACCGAGGCTCCACTCAAATCTTTTGTCAGATTCAACGGGTTGCCTGTGTATTCAATTTTAGATGCACCGGAAGCATCTACCTGCAATGATTTTTGTACCCCTAGCTGCGCGTGACTCGCTCCACTCGCATTGATATCCGCATCACGCACGATAAAACTCTGCGCATTTAGGTGACTGGCTCCCGACAATTCAACGTCCAATTTGGCTGCTCTACCTGATAATTCTACATGGGAGGCACCGGAAAGCTCAAGAACCAATTTATCAGATTGCAAGGATTCTGCATCGAGTTTTGAGGCCCCAGAAATGTTTAGATTCATTTGCTCCTCATCGTTAAAACCTTGCATCCTCACATGGCTCGCACCCGAAAATTCGGCTGCTTTCAGTCGGGGCATAGTAATAGCCAATCTGATTTTCTTATGATTTTTCGTATATCCCCACCATGACCAAGAAGCATCAATATCAAATTTCAAGGTACCGCTGACAACTTCAACTTCTAAATTTTCCAAATCCTCTGACCGACCAGTGGCTACCACACTGAAAGTATTTCCTTTAGTGATGACTACATCGAAATCAGAGCCAAGTTCAATTTTTTGAAAGTTGCCTAATTGATATTTTTTCGTTTGATGGTCAGGGCCTGCAGCAACTAATTGAAATGTAAGGCTCAGCAAAACAAAGGCGAGCATAGAAGTTAAGGTATTTTTCATAAAATTTATTTTATACATGGCAACAAGATGCTTCAACAATGGAATGGGTTGCACCCACTTATTTATTTTTATTAAAAGCTACGATTAGGTTCTTATACGATTGATAATTCACATTCGCGCGCTCAGCTTTCTTTCCCTTCAAGCTCTTTTTGACATTGAGATCCATACTTGCTTGATTTCCCACAGAAATAACGGCATTGTCAGTTTCCCATTTGCGGGCTTGTAACTCAGAAGAATCAAATGCCGCCGCCGCTAAGTCCTTAGATTGCCCAATTAACGTCAAGCTATGAAAATCATGTAGGATGACGTCCAGTTTTGCTAATGAAAAACCTGAAACCTCCGAACGAGCGTTCCCCCCTAAGTCCACGCGAACTAAATCGGGCGTCTCGATAGTCAAAATCATATCAGAGGGAACATCCCCAATCGTCAACACCCCATTCGCCACGGAAGTCAATCGTCCGAAATCTGCATTTGGTTCATTCGCCTGGTAGGAAACCTTGAATTCTTTTCCCTTAAGTATTTTAATTGCGGCTGAACCAGAACGTTTGATTTGAATCGATTGAAAGGGCCCAACTGTTTTCGAAATGGACACAGCTCCCGAGGAATTGGGGGTAATTGTTTCATCGGGTGCAACAGGGGCTGCCGGAGCATCTGGCTCATCACCAAAATCGTCGGAATTATCATTCGAAGAATCCCCGTCTTTAGGTGTACGATTTAAGCAAATCAAACCCTTATCCATGGAGAACGTCCACTTAGATCCCACGAACAAGTCGCCGTCCTCTTCATTAAAATAACCGCTTGGCAATACGTTATCGATGAAATAGCCAAACTCACGCGTCATTCCAAAATTCACGCCATAGGGAATTAATACCTTCACCCGCATCCGTTGGTTTCTGAATTTTAAATTCTTTAAGCCAAAGTGACTATCCATCACTAGTTTATTTCCTTTAAGATCGTAATGATAATGAATTGCTTTGGCGTTCGCCTCCGCCTCGGCACGCGTCCGACCATTTGATTTGGCAAAAGCGATGACTTGAATCGTTTTTCCATCATAGCCCTCTAACACAATTTGAGATCTTGAAAACCCACCTCGATTGAAATCATGTTGCTCATCTTCGTCCAATAACTCGTCGGTAATCATCGTATTTCCCAATAACTTCTCCCACATCGTTTCGTTGGATTCACGATTCACATCAAACACATAAACTGAATCAGCTGAGATTTCTTTCATTTGACTAACGGAGGCTGTACGCTGGAAATTACGCCCTACAAAACTAAATGCGGCGAATAATCCCACCCAACCAATAATCGCAATCGTCGTAGAAGTATACGAATAGGTTTTATTAGTGAGTTTACGATTCATCAAAAGAGATAAACCACCAATACCAATTCCCAAGACCATGGGGATAATTGCGGCATAAGCGGCCCAAATAGACCAAGCTGGTAGATCTTGAACTAATAAATAAATGGGAACGGCTTCTCCGAAGGCGAGACTAATTTGCCCATGATCAAAGCCTGAAATACCTGATGTAGTTAAAACCACTAATGCAACCGCGAAAGCGATGGCAATGATCAGCAAGAGGATACCTGCCAGGTATTGCGCAAACCATTTAACCCCCATCAATACTGGCTTAAGCGCAGTAAACACAGTTGCCAGGGCACGGAATGGGAAAAGTAGAATACGAGTTAAGGTTTTCTCCTCACTTGCACCTGGCTGAAAAGTATCCTTGATATTCTTCTCAATGTTTTCTAAGGTGATAGGCTCACCTGTCATTTCCATTTTGTCGGTCAGGGATTTCGCCTCTGGCGTAATCGCCATGATGATGATATAAGCAGCTGCTCCAGAACCAAAAAAGAATAACGAAATCACGGCTAGTACGCGCAATAAACCAATATCCCAACCGGTATAGGCAGCAATACCTGCCATAACGCCGCCAACTACTTTATTCTCTGGATCACGGTAAAACTTACGGTATGATTTTTCCGAATCATCACGCGTCTCGCCCGGTACGGCAATCCAGCAAACAATGTATACCCAAAAGATAAAGTTGGCAGCATGTAACAAAGGAATCAATCCAAAGAATCCGACAACTAAGATCAAACGAACCCAAATCGGATCCATTTCAAAATAATTAGCAATTCCTGCTGCGACGCCCCCCAATTTTTTATTGGTTAAATCACGGCGGAATGGCTTGGTGAAATCTGCCTTAGGCGCCTCCGTCTGCTTTTGATCTTGGGTGTCACGCTCTTCAATTTCTTGGAAATCGGCGATGGTACCTAAAGATGCGATGAGAGCGTCCACATGCTCCTGCGAAATAGCCTCGGTTTTCTCCGTCTCGCGGATATTCCAAAACTTTTCAGCAATGCGCGCTTCAATGTCATCGATAATGTCCTTCGAACCTTCGAAATTCTGAAAATAGGTATGAATGGATTTTAAATACGCATCCAAGGTAGCAAAAGCGTCCTCTTCAATGTGGAAGACGATGCCAGCAATATTAATAGATAGGGTCTTTTTCATATCTGTAAAGATTAAGCTTGGGGTGTTTGAGGATGAACGATTTGAGAAACTGAGCTTTGAAGTTCATCCCAGGTTCCATGTAATTCAGCTAAAAAGGTTTCCCCCTTTTCAGTTAACACATAATATTTTCGTGGCGGACCGGAGGCTGACTCCACCCATTTGTAATCGAGAAATCCGGCGTTCTTCAGTCGCGTTAGGAGCGGGTACAAAGTTCCCTCAACGACCATGATTTTCGCCGACGTCAATTCGGTCAACATCGTGGAGGCATAAACCTCCCCGCGCGAAATGATTTGCAGAATACAGAATTCCAATATCCCTTTCCGCATCTGCACCTTGGCATTTTCAATATCCATCGCTTTGATTTGTTTATTTGATAGGACAAATGTATAAAAGGTACTATGTAATACAAAGTACCTTAGAAAAAATATTTTTGATTTATGGATAAACGGTGAGTAATTTGTGAGGAATGGTAGCTTGAACCATGGATCTATGAAAATACTAACCAAAGAAGTTGCCTTGCCGCTTGCCTTTTACAACCGTGATACCTGGTTGAAAGTCATCTTCTTTGCCGTTTGCATCTTCATGGCAGGATTTTCCCTTTATTTCACGGATGGTTTGGTTTCCAAATTAGAGGAGCGGGAAAAACAACAAATCGAATTATATGCGGAAACCATTCGTTATGTGATGACGAGTGATGAGAATGCCGATATCAATTTTTTCTTTGAGCGAATCAAAAAAATCAATGAAAACAATACCATTCCCGTTATCTGGAAGGATGGAAGTGGGCATTTAAACTCAATCAATATCTCCATTCCCGAGGAAATCGATGTCGAGCAAAAACAGGAGTTACTTAAAACGAAACTTCAAGAAATCATTGCTGAAAATAATAAACCCATCGAAATGGACATGGGATTTCAGAAGGAATACATCTATTATGGTAATTCGAAGCTCCTAAAATTACTTCGCTACTATCCGCTTTCCCAGCTCCTTGTGGTACTGATTGTTGGCTTTCTCGGATACATATTCTTTTCCTATTCAAGACGTGCGGAACAAAATCGAGTATGGGTGGGACTTGCCAAAGAGACTGCACACCAGTTGGGGACTCCCCTTTCCTCCCTCACCGCTTGGGTCGAAATCCTACGCAACGAACCCCACATCAATCCGGAAATTGTCAATGAATTAAGCAAGGATATTCAGCGTTTAGAAACCATCACAACCCGCTTCTCGAACATCGGATCCACCCCCATTTTAAAAGAGGAAGACCTGGAAGAATTGATTTCAAGTTTCATCGCATATTTGAAAATTCGAATATCTACCAAAGTGCTCATTGAAATTAAATGTACGCTCGCACCCGGACAAACGGCGAACGTAAATAAATACCTATTCGAATGGGTCATAGAGAACATCTGTAAGAATGCCGTTGATGCCATGAGCGGCACAGGACACATGTTAATCTACCTGCACGAAGGAAAAAACAATCAGCTTTACATCGATATTTCAGATACCGGAAAAGGAATTATTCCAACGAACATGTCTAAAATTTTCAACCCGGGCTATAGTACGAAGAAGCGAGGTTGGGGTTTGGGCCTTACATTAGCCAAACGCATCGTGGAAAACTACCACGAGGGTAAATTAACCTTAAAATCAACCGAAATAAACAAAGGGAGTACCTTCCGAATCGCACTCCCTAAACCTGAAAGTAAGGAAGCATGAACACGACCAACCTGGTCTTTGGATCCGCATTAATCATTATTGGAATTGGCTATTTACTCAAAAGCCTCAAGTTCATTGATCTGAAAGATGCGAAATCCATCTCGAAATTTTTGATGCATACCACTTTCCCCGCCTTGGTCTTTGCGACTATGCTGAAAGTGAAACTTTCGGCTGCATTGGGATGGTTACCATTAATTGCCATGCTGTTTGGCTTTTTATCCTCTTACATAGGATTTATCCTATTCAAAAAGGAAAAGCGTGAAAATCGGGGAATCCTAACCATGGGATCAGCCGGCTGGAACCTCGGCTTATTTGCTTATCCTTTGATAGAAGGCATTTGGGGATGGGAAGGATTGACCTATGCGATAATGTTCGATTTGGGGAATTCAGTCATCAACTTCATGGTCAATTACGGCATGGGGACTTATCTCTCTGGAAATCATGGACCTGCCAATCCATGGAAGCATGTGCTCAAGAAAATCTTTACGCTGCCTCCATTTCAAGCCATGCTCCTTGGTCTAAGCTGCAATATTTTTCAAATTCCCGTTTTTCCATTGGCCATGGACATCATCGATACCATCGCCAAAGGCAATAAACCGATGGTTTTACTTTTGATGGGGATTTATTTCAGCGTGCGTTTACCTAAAGTCGCCTTCGCAAAAGTATTCCAAGTACTCGGTTTACGCTATCTATTGGGTTTAAGCATCGGCCTCATCCTCTATTATACTGTTCCATTTGAATTTCAATACCGAAACATGTTGCTCATCTGCCTCATCCTACCAGCCGGTATGACACTCATTACCTATTCCGATGAGCTCAACTTCGATACGGGAATCGCGGCGGCAATTGTGAATTTCTCTATGCTCATCAGCTTTATCATTATGTGGTGTTTGGTGGGTATTTTCAGCATGGCGCCCCATTAAACCAAATAAAATTGGTATTTTTGCCTAAACAATTTGCCTAAGCACAGCGTTAGACTTAAGCAAATCAATCAATGCTATGGTCGTTCCCTACAAAAATCAAAATAAAGGT
The DNA here is from genome assembly GCA_039798865.1 of Bacteroidota bacterium. Classification (GTDB taxonomy): domain Bacteria; phylum Bacteroidota; class Bacteroidia; order Cytophagales; family Spirosomataceae; genus Aquirufa. The sequence goes on along the minus strand of JBDKFF010000129.1, from coordinate 24,053 downwards.
AAAAAAGAGCAGGTCGCAGACATGTTCAATTCCATTTCCCACAAATATGATTTCCTAAATCACTTGTTAAGCGGTGGAATTGATATTATTTGGCGAAAAAAGGCCATCAAACTCCTTCAAAATAAGGGAATCAAGAAAGTCTTAGACATTGCTACCGGTACAGGCGACTTTGCGATCGAAGCCCTAAAAATCAATCCCGATAAGATTGTTGGCGTGGATATCTCAGAAGGCATGTTGGCCTTCGGCAAAGAGAAAATCAAGAAAATGGGTTTGGAGGATAAAATCACCTTGCAGTTGGGTGACTCGGAAAAACTTCCTTTTTCCGACAATAGTTTCGATGCAATCACCGTTAGTTTTGGTGTACGTAATTACGAAACCTTGGAAAAAGGCTTAAAGGATATGTTTCGCGTTTTAAAACCGGGTGGTTATTGCCTCATTTTGGAATTCTCGAATCCCAAAAATTTTCCGATGAAGCAATTATATGGTTTCTATTCGCGCTATTGTTTACCCCTCTTAGGAAAACTAATCTCGAAAGATTCCTCGGCCTATACCTACCTGCCTGAATCCGTTCAAGCATTTCCAGATGGAAAGGATTTTATTAACATCTACGAAAACTGTGGATTTAGCAATACGCAATGGATTCCGATGACAGGTGGGATATGTTCCATCTACCTCGGCCAAAAAGCAAAATAAACGTGCGGATATTTAAAAAAATAGGGACTCTGTGTTTGATATTGTTTGCATTCCAATCTTGGGGGCAGCATACCAAATACACCCGTATTTTTCATGAATATTACGATGAAAAACCCGTCCACTTCGGGTTTTTATTTGGTTTTGCCTCGACCAATTATTCCATTCAAGCCCAACAAGCCCTATTAGGTACAGCGGATTCGGTTCGCTCCCCGCGTAATTTTGGTTTTCAAATTGGTGGACTTGTCAACTACGCTTTTGATAAACATTGGGAAATTAAATCCGGCATTAACATCGCCCTGTATGAGCGGGAAATTCAATTCAGAAGTGAGCCCAATGAACCGCTTTGGCGTGAATCGACATGGCTAGAGATTCCTGTTTTGTTGAAGCTAAGATCCGTTCGTCGAAACAACCACCGCTTATATGTAATTGGGGGGGCTAAATTGGGAATAGAAGCCAATGTAAAGAAAAAAAGTACGGCACTCAGTGCCAACACAGCTGATCTCTCCCTGGAGTATGGTTTCGGTCTCGAGCAATATTTTCAATTCTTCAAATTTACTCCCGAGATTCGCTTTTCACACGGGTTGCTGAACCTATATGTCCCTCCGTCTGTCGCGGGGGCTTATTCTAAATTGAATGGAATTCGCACCCACACAGTTACCTTGTTGATAAATTTCGAATAAATATTAAGGTAAATCACTTCCTTTACGCGCCTTGGCTGGATCAATAACTGTTTCCAATGATGAGACAGCAGATACACCAAACCAACCAGCTCCTTGCAATTTAGAATTCGAATTTAGATTCTTGATATTGGATGGAATGTTCGCCGCTGGTCTAGAAAATAAACCGGCATTATTTAATTCCAATCGAGCCTGCGAATAAAAGCTAAACTGGTCTAAAGAAATCGAATAAAGCTCGACTTTCAACTTATCATTTGCCTCATACAGTTCCGGATTAATCGAAGCACGAATGGGCAAATTAAACATCAAACCATCCGTTCCGGATACCTTCTGCAAAGCGGAGTCATAAAATACAACCAAATTAGACGGTGAATTGAACAATTTACCATTCTTGTAAAACTTAACGCGGTAGCAGCTCCCCTCACCCACTAAATCATTACCAAAGAAACGAGCCTCAAAACCTTCTTTGGGTTTACCATCAGCTGATTGACGCGGATTTGCTGTAGCCTTCTTGTAAGCAATGGAATCGATCGGAGGAACCGGGTTCATTTTGGCGGATGCCACAAAACTGTCAGAACCCGATTTAATCGTCAATTGATAAATGCGCCCCACTTGCCCAAAGATCGGCTTTAAAGCCGTAGGAACCCATACATAGGTACCCGGTGCATCAGGGCTCTCGACAAATTTAAATTCATTTGAGGCATCATCGCGAACAATAACCTCCGCACCTTGGATGGCCGGTGGATTCGTATTGTCAAAATAATCCTGCGATTGCGTCAAGATGATTTTCTGGGGACCCGGTAAATTAGTCAACGTACTTTCAACGACTAAATAGCGATCCGATTTAGGGCTCTGTAAGGTGACAACATCCTCACAAGCGAACAAAAACATCGAAAATAAAACGAGTAAATAGCGCATCTTAAAACGTAAAATTATAGGTGACAGCAGGTATAAATGAGCCAATAATGGACAATTGAACCGCTTCTGTTTTTAAGGTATTATCTGCATTGGGTTGCGTGTAAATGGAGAACGGATTCTTACGATTGTATAAATTATACACCGAGAAAACCCACTCCGAACTACCCTTGCCAAATAAGGCCTTCTTGTTCTTTTTCGTTGCCGAAATATCTAAACGATGGTAATCCGGCACACGAATATTACCCCGTGTCCCAGGAACTGTTTGCGGGTAGGCAACGCCCTCATAGATATATTTCTGCGATGGAATCGAATAAGGAACTCCTGTGATGTAAGCAAAATTAGCCCCAAAAGACCATTTAGCTGATAAGGCATATTGGCCAACCATGTTAAAGGTATGCGTCCGGTCATAACGATTCACATACCATTCATTATTATTTAATCCTTCAATTAAACGTTCTGATCGCGCCAGCGTATAACTCGCCCATCCCGTCAACTTGCCCACGTTCTTTTTCAAGTATAATTCCAAACCATAAGCCCGCCCCTTACCAAATAACAAATCTTTTTCAAATAAGGGATTCAAGAACAAATTTGCTCGATCCGCGTAGTCAATTTGGTTCTGCATTTCCTTGTAATACACCTCAACAGAAGTCTCGTAATCATTACCATTTTCACCTAAATTTTTAAATACACCGAGTGCTACTTGATCCGCAATTTGAGGTTTAATATTGTTGGTCGATGGAGTCCAAACATCCAAAGGCGTAGATGCCGCCGTATTTGACATCAAATGCACATACTGCGCCAAACGGTTATAGGACGCTTTGAAAGAAGAATTCTCCCCCGCCTTTAAATTTAGGGCAAAGCGTGGTTCCCAATTCCCATAAGTGGCCACAGAACTCGTGGGTGAAACTTGCACCGGCTTCAACGTAAATCCAGTCGGATTTTCGATGCTGTTCGGCACCGCAATTCGTTCGTAATACACACCATCATCACTCTTATAATCATAATTCGAATACCTTATGCCGTATTGAACCGATATCCGCGGACTAATCTTCCACTCATCACCAATGTATGCGGATAACTCCAATCCGCTCTTATCGGCCTGCCCAAAATTCCGAACAGCTCCATTCGAAGATGCCGAGGCTTTTCCCGGTGAAAATTGATAGGACAATACCTGAGCACCAAAAGTCAAGGTATTATCCGGTGTTACATAGTAGGTAAAATCAGGCTTAAAGCTTAGGTTAACAATATTAGATGTCCAACGAAACGCATCCGATGGACGCTTATTTTTCAAATCAGAATCTAATAAATAGTCGTAATTAGAATAGAACGTCGTCGCATTCATAAACAACTTGTTGGAGAATACGTGATTCCATCTCGCCGATATCGTACTATTCCCCCAATTGAAACCAAATCCGGTTCCAAAGACGTCCCGACCAAAATATCCGGATAAGAATACCGTATTTTTTGTGTCAATATTGTAATTAACCTTAGCCGTTAAATCATAGAAATTAAAGGTAGCGTCGGCGTTATTTCCTGTCAAAAAAGGTTTCGCCAAGATATCAATGTAAGAACGACGGGCTGCCACGATAAATGACGCCTTATCTTTGATCAGCGGTGCTTCGATCGACAAACGTGAAAAGATTACCCCGATTCCTCCATTCACTTCCAATTTCTTCGCATTTCCCTCCTTCATTTTCACATCAAGAATCGAAGAAACACGACCACCATATTGTGAAGGAATACCCCCTTTGAACAACTTAACATCTTTCACCGCATCGGGATTAAAGACCGAGAAAAAACCGAACAAGTGAGACGAATTATAAACAGGAGCATCGTCTAATAAGACCAAGTTTTGATCGACCCCGCCTCCACGAACATTAAATCCAGATGCACCTTCACCCACCGTAGAAACGCCTGGTAACAACTGAATAGCACGAACCAAATCCACTTCTCCCAACAAGGCAGGTATTTTACGAATGGTTTTGATGTCGATTTTATTCACCGACATCTCAATGCCCTTGACGTTCTCATCCACCGCTTTTGCCGTCACACGAACTTCCGCTAGTTCATTGCTCTCAGGTTTCATCTCGATATTCAAGGTTTGATTTTTTCCTGAAAAAGTCACTTTCTTCTCTTGCTTGGCAAAACCCGAAGAAGAAAATACCAAAGTAAATTCACCCGGCTGTACCGATAAACTATAGAAACCATAGGTATTGGTTACATTACCAACCTTCAGTTCTTTGATATAAATACTCGCACCAATGAGCCCTTCTCCGTTCGAAGCATCCTTCACATATCCACTAATGGTAGCCTTTTGAGCAAACATGAGCGTGGGCAAAAGCATCAACAACAAGAAACCAATTTTCTTTATATACATCATATTAACAATGAAAACACAAAGATAACTCGCAAAAAAGCCAAAAGGTTTCCCGCTCATCACATTATCAAAAAAATCAATAAAATTTAATACAATCAGTAACATATTACCGAAAGTATTTTAAAATCAATTTGTTTTATATATTTGCTGAAACAAACCTATTCAATGGATTTACTAATTTTTGGCCAAATCATCCGCGAAAAACGAAATGCCTTGCATCTCAAACAGGAAGAATTAAGTGCCCGAAGTGGAGTAGCAATTAAAACCATTCACTCCATCGAAATGGGAAAAGGAAACCCCGCTATCAAAACCATCTTACGCATTTTTGATATCCTCGAACTCGATTTTATCGTGGTATCAGCCAAAAACTCCTAACATCAATTACTATGGAACAAGCCATCAGCTTCGAACGTATCCCTACTCAAATTTTTGACGACTCTGAAAAAGCCTCAAAAGCGGTTGCCAATGAAATCGCCGCACTCATTCGTCAAAATAATCAAGCCAAAAAGCCTACCGTCTTGGGCTTAGCAACGGGATCATCTCCGAAAAAGGTGTATCAGGAACTCATCCGTCTTCACAAAGAAGATGGGCTCAGTTTCAAAAATGTGCACACCTTCAACTTGGATGAATACCACCCGATGGAACCCGATTCTGTTCAAAGCTATGTCCGTTTTATGCGCGAGCAGCTCTTCGACCACATCGATATACCGGTAACAAATTACCATATTCCCGATGGGACATTAACCATAGACAAGATCCCCGAATTTTGTCGGGCCTACGAAGCAAAAATTGAAAAATTAGGAGGATTTGATTTTTACCTGCTTGGTATTGGTCGGAACGGACACATCGGATTCAATGAGCCTGGCTCTGTCATTAATTCCAAAACACGTTTAATGACTTTGGACATCACCACAAAAATTGATGCTGCGATCGATTTCGGTGGACTTGAAAAAGTACCTAAACGTGCCATTACCTTAGGTATCGATAAAATCATGCAAGCTAAACGAATCGTATTGCTTGCCTGGGGTGAACATAAAGCGCAAAGTGTAGCAAAGGCTGTCGAAGGAACAATCACCTCAGATATCCCGGCATCCTATTTGCAGCAACACCCAAATACACTCTTCATCTTAGATGAAACAGCCGCTTCCCTACTTACCCGTATCAAAACACCCTGGCTGGTAGATTCTGTTACCTGGGATCGCAATATGATTAAAAAGGCAGTTACGCATCTCTCACTTCATTTAGGGAAACCCGTCTTAAAGTTAACGAGCAAGGACTACAACGAACATGGGATGTCAGATTTACTTTCCCTCTACGGGCAAGCCTACGACATCAACATCGAGGTATTTAACTACTTACAGCACACCATTACGGGTTGGCCTGGAGGAAAGCCCAATGCAGACGATACGCACCGTCCTGAGCGTGCATTTCCAGCCAAAAAGAAAGTAATCATTTTTAGCCCACACCCTGACGACGACATCATCTCCATGGGTGGAACTTTCCAGCGCCTTCATGATCAGGGACATGATGTGCATGTCGTCTATCAAACCTCCGGAAATATTGCGGTAGCTGATGATGAAGCCCTACGTTTCGCTGAGTTTGTCGTAGATTTCAATGAAAAGTTCGAAAGCTCTAACGCGAAGGCCAATAAAATCTACAAAGAGGCAGTCAAATTCCTGAAAAACAAAAAAGATTCCGAACTCGATATTCCATCGGTTCGTGAGATCAAAGGTCTCATCCGACAAGGGGAAGCCAAAAACACCTGTCGCTTCGTCGGCATTAAAAAAGAAAACGCCCACTTCTTAAACATGCCCTTCTACGAGACGGGTACCATTCGTAAGAAACCGATTGGCGAGGCCGATATCCAACTTATCATGGACATCATCGAGGAAGTACAACCTCATCAAATCTACGCAGCAGGTGACCTTGCTGACCCGCATGGTACGCACAAGGTTTGCTTAGATGCCATCTTCGAAGCTATCCAACGATTGAAACACCGTGAATACATGAAAAATTGTTGGGTATGGCTTTATAAAGGCGCCTGGGCAGAATGGGATATCGATCAGATCGAAATGGCTGTACCGATGTCACCCGACCAAGTTTTCAAGAAACGGATGGGTATCTTCAAGCACCAATCGCAAAAGGACGGTGTTGTCTTCCAAGGTGAAGATTCAAGGGAATTTTGGCAACGTGCTGAAGAACGAAACCGCGGCACTGCTCAAATCTACAATGCGCTCGGTTTAGCAGAATACGAGGCCATGGAGGCTTTTGTTCGTTGGAAATTCTAGGCCAAGGCCTCAAATAAGATCTCGGCGGTATGCTTCGCGTGGCGTTGCGTACCGTCGTGGATTTGATGCCTACAACTCGTTCCGGATGCCACAATTTCTACCTCAGCTGGCTGAGAACGCACCGTTGGGAACAAGACTAATTCCCCAATCTGCATCGATAAATCGTAGTGTTCCTTCTCATAACCAAAAGAACCCGCCATTCCACAACATCCCGATGGAATTAACTGCACCTCAAAATTTTCTGGCAAAGACAAAGCCTTCTTAGCTGCCACCAATGAGCTCATTGATTTTTGTTGGCAATGACCATGTAATTTTAGCAGTTTCTTATCCGTCGCAAATAATTTACGATCAATGCGTTTGGCATCCGCCTCCCGCGCAATGAATTCCTCTAACAGCAATACATGCTTGCTTAATTCTTTCGACTTCGCTAACCAAGCCTCCGAAACTAAATCCGGATACTCATCCCGGAATGTCAAAATTGCGGATGGCTCTATTCCCACCAAAGGAATATTTTCACTCACTAAACTTGACCATAATTCCACATTCGCCTGAGCCAATTTACGTGCCTCATCTAACATTCCTTTGGACAGGAATGAACGTCCCGAAATCGGATGCGATAAGGTCCGAACCTCATATCCCAATGCCTCAAGTAGCAAAACGGCTTTACGGCCTACTTCGGCATCATTGAAATTAGTAAACTCATCCACAAACAAGTAAACCGACTTGGTAGACTGAATAGACTTCCGCCCTTTCAACCAAGACCAAAGTGTTTGCTTCGCCAATAAAGGCATGGTGCGATCTGGATGGAAACCAACAACGCGGTTGGCTATCCGACGAAAAACCGGAGTACCCATCACGAGGTTATACAAGAACGGAACTTTAGATGCGATGGATGATATCGTTGCAAAATGACCAATAAGGCGACTGCGAATCGGCGTTCCATTTTCTTTTTGATATTGATAAAGGAACTCCATCTTTAATTTAGCTACATCGACATTAGAAGGACATTCCGCCTTGCACCCCTTACAAGCTAAACATAGATCCATCACCTCTTTGATCTCATGATGATCAAATCGATTTGGTTTGGTGGAACGGGTCAAGAATTCACGTAGAATATTCGCACGTGCACGGGTTGTTTCCTTTTCATTGCGCGTAGCCATGAAGGAAGGACACATCGTTCCTCCTGAAACAGGCGTTTTCCGACAGTCTCCTGAACCATTGCACTGCTCGGCATGTTGCAAAACATCCTGGTCATGGTAGCGAAATGCCGTCTGGAATTCAGGCGTTTGTTGGCCCGCCTCATACCGCAAAAACGTATCCATCGGCGGCGTATCCACAATCTTATTGGGGTTAAAAATTCCTTTCGGATCCCACCAAGATTTCAATTCGCGCATTAATTGATAATTATCATCGCCCACCATCCAAGGAATAAATTCCCCACGCAAACGACCATCGCCATGCTCACCTGATAAGGATCCTTGGTATTTTTTGACCAAGTGGGCGATCTCTTCCGCTATATGACGGAATTGTTTATGGCCCTCTTCTGTCTTTAAGTTGATGATTGGCCGCAAGTGCAATTCACCCGAACCGGCATGCGCATAATGCACACAGTATAAATTATTCGCAGCTAAAATCTCATTGAATTCGGCAATAAAGGCCGGCAAATCATTCACATCGACCGCCGTGTCTTCGATCACCGCCACAGCCTTTTCGTCCCCGGGAAGATTCGACAAAAGTCCCAACCCTGCCTTACGTAAGTCCCAAACTTTCTTTACATCCCCACCCGTCACGAAAGGGAAATGATAGCCCAGATTTTCGGCCAACATGGCCTCCTCGACAGCTTTGGCTTGCTTTGCTAAATCCGCTGCATTATCCGAACGCAATTCAACGACCAGAATGGCGCCAGGGTCCCCTTCCACAAAGAATCGATTTTGACTTTGTTCGGCATTTGCTTTGGTGCATTCCAAAATATAATGATCCATTAACTCCGACGCAGATGGATTGAAACGCAAGGCAATTAAATTGGCACGTAAAGCCTCATCAATCGTATTAAAATGCGCACAAACCAATCCCAAATGTGTAGGAGGGAGAGGATCTACATGTACTTTAATCCGTGTTACAAAACACAGGGTTCCTTCAGAACCTGCCAATAAAGCACAAAAATTAAAAGGTGATTGACCGGGAATAAATGCCTCCGAGTTCAATAACATATCAACCGCATAACCCGTATTACGGCGTTTAATCGTAGGCTTAGGAAACTCGGATTGAATATTTTTTTGATTGACCGGATTTGATAAAGCGGCAATCGTATGTGCATAAATGTTGTAAAGGCGTGAACCCGGCTGAAGGCTTTGAACCGTCTGATGGGGATCCTCTGCCTTAAAATGAACGAAAGTCCCGTCGGAGAGGTAACCCTCTACCTCCAACACGTGATCTCGGGTAGACCCATAAATAACTGAATTAGAACCACACGAGTTATTCCCTAACATCCCTCCAATCATCGCTCGATTGGCTGTAGAAGTTTCGGGCCCAAAAAACAATCCATGCTTTTTCAACTCGACATTCAATACATCACGAACAACCCCGGGCTCGACCCAAGCATAGGACTCCTCCGCATTAACCTCTAAAATCCGGTTGAAATGCTTGGAAACATCCACCACAAGACCATTTCCCACTACCTGCCCAGCCAAAGAAGTACCAGCCGTTCTAGGAATTAAGGGAATCTGATGTTGGTCCGCGAATTGAATCAAGGTCTCAATATCCTGAATGGTCTCAGGGATAGCAACACCCAGCGGCATCTCACGATAGGCTGAGGCATCTGTCGCATACAAAGTTCGCATGACGGAATCCGTATGCAATGCACCTTGTAATTTTGTCGCTAATTGATTGAGAACGTGAGCATCCATGAGCATCTGAAATTATCGCTGAGCATGCAATTTACACAATGCCTGAATGAGTAACAATTGAGCAAGGATATAAGTAGACATGACCGCAAACGAATTCCAAGGATATTCAAATTTAAACTTGGCAAAAGCTAATAAACTATCCGATAGAACAAATAAAACGGCTCCTAAAGTCAGCGCCGAAACGCGTAATTGAAAAGCAAAATACAACATCGAACCCAAGGCGAGGGCGTAAACAATCACGGGACCTACCAATGCGGCGGGTAACAGCGGGTATAAATAGGCCAAGAAACCGACGACATACAAAAGCACCGGTATCAACCACCAAGACCATTTCAATGCCCCGAAACGAATAAACTGACGAATATAGGCAACTTGCATGAACAAAAAAGAGGCAAGCCCTAACTGGAAAAACAAAGGATTATTTCCCGGGATTAGAAGAAACACATCTCCCAGCCAAGCAAATAACAAAGTAACAAACAAAGTCCTTTGCGCTGCTAAATTCAAATTTCCCGCGTAAACATAGGCAGCTAATAAAATCATCAACAAGGGTTTCGTCACATAGCGAACGGAAGAATGAGCCATCGCCAATTCGATGATTGATACAATTCCATAGGCGACAAGGATTTTCTTCGAATGCATTAGTATCTGTATTTACCTTTCTTAAAATCAAAAAGAACTTCGACTTGTCCGTTTTTCCTTTTCAACAGTACTGAATCTTGCATGTAAGGATCAACCCGCTGAATGAATGAATCGGTATCATTCAAATAAAGATTTACATTCTGTGCATCCAATGGATCGATGACCAAGTTGCGTAAGTATTTAGAATCGAGCAGATTGGCCTTGGAAGAAGGATATACAACTGTATCTCCGGGTAGATATTTCGCCTGAATACTTGCAGCAATGATGGGATATGGATTAGGTCCTCGTCCCACAGAAAAGGTATATTTTTGTTTTTGGTCGGAATACAACGGCGTGAATAGTTGTACTAACTGATAGGTCTGAGCAAGCAAGAATACACAAGCAAATATTCGATACCAAATGGCTTGGCTAAGAAAATACTGAAATACGCCAACCGATATAAATATCCCAAAAGGTAGCCCAAAGCATGCATATCGCAAAAAGAAACCCGAGGTGGTTCCGGCATTCACCGCCGCGGCGAATAGAAATAATACGGGTAAACCTATCTGTATGATCCCCAAGACATATATGCCTCGAACGGCCTTATCCAGTGACTTGATCCATTGAAAAACCAAAAACAAAAAGATAAGCAACAAAATACTACCTATCTTATATCCGTGCTTAGCATACAAATCATTAGTCCAGAAAAAATGATCTGACACAATCGATACCGTACGCTTGAATAGGTTTGATGGCGAAGCAAATTCCAACCATCCTGGTACTTCGCCATTTTTCTTTATGTATGTCAATAACTGGTCGGCGGCATTCGCCTGAAAATCCATGAAATACCGGGCAGGGCCCCAGACAAACCAGGCAATAAAAGGTAACAAAACAATGACAAGACGGGAGCTCATACGGAGCCAAATCGATTTATCGCGAACAAAAAAGACGAGATAAACAAATTGCCCTACTAAGGCGAGGGCCGTCAAGTACGTACTAAACAAAGCACCCAAAGATGCCAGCACCCACAGAGCCAAGTATTTAGTATTTCGGTTAAGTTCGCCGTTACGTTTGATGACTAATAGCCAAAATAGGTAATTGGAAGCCGTCGTAAAAAATAAACTGGTAGCATAATTACGAGCCTGTTGGCTGTAAATCACATAAAAAGGCTCAATCGCCGCAAAAAAAACAATGGCTAAGGTCCAAACATTCGCCTTGGAAAACTGCCTCCCCCACCGAAACATGAGCCAGACAGTCAGCATGTTGAAGAAAACCGAAACACTCCGCATCGCTGCATCCCCTTTACCAAATAACCAGGCAAATAATTTCAGCATCATGTCGTGAACCAGGCTATTTCCACTAACATCCCCGCGGGCATCTGCATCGAGCCAAGATTTAATGCCACGAGGAGCCCAGAAATCCGCAGGGGTAAAGGTTTTGTCGGGGCGCATCAATTCACCCATTCCGCCTTGATTGGTATTTGCTACGCCCAGCAAGACGCTTGAACGTTCATCGGAGAATAAACTAAATGTCCCCAAATGGTATACCCGCAAAAAGAGAGCCAACAGAATCAATCCGAGAAATACGAAAAAATACAGTTCTTTCTTTATTTGCATAACATCCTAAAATATGAAAATCACCTAATCTTTCGACTAGGTGATTTTTGATATAAAATTGCGTGACTAATTATGAGCCGCAAGCCTCGCATGCTTCTGGATTATCCAAAGAACATGTCATGTCCGCACGGTTCTGCGCATCATCAGTTGAGAATGAAGCCGCTGCCGCTGCTTGTGCTGCGTGAGCTGCGTATTGCAACTCCGTCTCGTGCACATCATTGGATTGCTCAATCGCCACTTCTGCTTGCTTCTCGATGGTAAACTTAATCGCATCCGCTGCAGCTTTCGTACGTAGGTAGTACATACCTGTCTTCAAGCCAAGCTTCCAAGCATGGAAGTGCATAGATGTCAACTTACCAAAGTTCACATCTTGAATATGAATATTTAAGCTTTGTGATTGACAGATGTAAGCTCCACGATCTGCGGCCATTTCCAAAATGGTTTTTTGCTTAATCTCCCAAACTGTTTTGTACAATTCTTTCAGGTCTTGTGGAATCTCAGGAATGTTTTGAACAGATCCATTCGCAGAGATCAATTTGTTCTTCATTGATTCGTTCCACAAGTTTAACTTAATCAAGTCTTTCAACAAGTGCTTGTTAACAACTGCAAACTCACCTGACAATACGCGACGCGCATAGATGTTCGATGTGTATGGCTCAAAGCACTCGTTGTTACCCAAGATTTGGCTCGTAGAGGCCGTTGGCATCGGCGCAACTAACAAGGAGTTACGAACACCATGCTCTACTACTTGCTGACGTAACTTCTCCCAATCCCAGTTTCCTGAAGATGGTGTAACATTCCACATATCGAATTGGAAAATACCTTTTGAAATAGGTGAACCTTCCCAAGTTGAATATGGACCTTCTACTTTCGCTAATTCCATCGACGCTTCCATCGATGCGAAATAAATTGTTTCGAAGATGTCTTTGTTCAATTGCTTCGCAGCATCTGATTCGAATGGCATACGTAACATGATAAACACGTCCGCTAAACCTTGTACTCCTAGACCAATTGGACGGTGACGTAAGTTCGAGTTACGCGCCTCTGGCACTGGATAGTAATTTACATCAATGATTTTATTCAAGTTGACCGTAGCAGCCTTTGTTACCTCGTATAATTTCGCATGATCAAATTCAGCAACGCCTTGCTCGTTCGTACGAACATATTTAGGTAATGCCAATGATGCTAAGTTACATACAGCTACTTCATCTTTCGATGTATATTCCATAATCTCCGTACACAAGTTCGATGACTTGATTGTACCTAGATTCTTTTGGTTGGATTTGTTGTTCGCATGATCCTTGTACAACATATACGGTGTACCTGTCTCTGTTTGCGACTCCAACACTTTAAACCATAGCTCTTGCGCCTTCACAGTCGCACGCGCTTTTCCTTCTAATTCGTATTTGTGGTATAATGCTTCAAATTCTTCACCGTAGGCATCTGATAAACCTGGACACTCATGTGGGCAGAACAATGACCACTCCTCGTTGCTTTCCACACGCTTCATGAATAAATCCGGAATCCACAAGGCATAGAACAAATCACGCGCACGCATTTCTTCCTTACCGTGGTTCTTTTTCAATTCCAAGAAATCAAACACATCTGCATGCCATGGCTCCAAGTAAATCGCGAATGATCCTTTACGCTTTCCACCCCCTTGATCTACGTAACGTGCCGTATCGTTAAACACACGCAACATAGGAATAATACCATTCGATGTACCGTTGGTTCCCTTGATGTAAGATCCTGTTGCACGCACATTGTGAATGCTCAATCCAATACCTCCAGCCGACTGTGAAATCTTAGCTGTTTGCTTCAAGGTATCATAGATTCCTTCGATTGAATCATCCTGCATAGCTAGCAAGAAACATGATGACATTTGAGGCTTCGGAGTACCTGCATTAAATAAGGTCGGTGTAGCATGTGTAAACCAACGCTCAGATAACAAATTGTATGTATGAATGGCAGCTGCAATGTCAGCTCCGTGGATACCTACTGCAACACGCATCAACATGTGTTGAGGACGCTCAGCAATAGCACCGTCCAACTTCAATAAGTATGATTTCTCTAAGGTCTTAAATCCAAAGTAATCGTAACCGAAATCCCGGTCATAGATAATCGCCTCATCTAACTCAACGGCATTCTTCTTGATGATGTCATAAACCTCCTTCGAAAGAAGGGCAGCATTCTGACCTGTCTTCGGATCGATGTAAGTGTAAAGACGCTTCATTGTCGCAGAAAACGACTTTAACGTGTTTTTATGCAGATTTGAAATCGCAATACGTGCAGCTAACGTAGCATAATCTGGGTGCTTTGTTGTCAAAGAAGCCGCCGTCTCCGCTGCTAAATTATCCAATTCAGTCGTCTTCACCCCATCATATAAACCCGAAATAACCTTTCTTGCCACCTCTAAAGGCTGAACAAAAAATGGATCCAAGCTGTAGCACAACTTTTCAATTCGAGCTGTGATTTTGTCAAACTTGACAGATTCGCGACGACCGTCTCTTTTAATTACGTACATGTGTTTCTTATAGAATAAAAAATTAGAATAATCAATTTGTTGCACCCTAACCTAAAAGCATAAACACTCCCGCCTAAGAATTTGTTTTTCTTATTTTTGATCGACCTTTTTATGGCTAAAATCAGTCGGTTGGCGGTTTTGTTTTTTGGCTTTTCGTATACTGAAAATTGAGGCACTTCCAGCGGCTTGGGCACTATGTAAAATTAGAAAAATTTGAGAGCCCGTGCAAACATTTTTCCAAGCTAAAACAGGTGAAAAATATTACATATTTAAAATACACTATGAGATAGCGCCTTAGGAAAATCCAATGGCCGTATGCCTCTTGGAAAAGTACCATAAAATATTTTTTAAAAATTTTTTGAGGGCTTTTAGGCTTTGATTTTATCAAAAAATATATACGCGTGTGATTTGTATTTATGTAGATAATAATTAATTTTGCAACCCGATTAAATGAAGTCTATTCCCAGAGATTTCTTCTACTATTTAAAACAGACGGCAGGGAATCGTCATTTTACAAAAAGCAATGAAAAAAGATATCCACCCAGAATACAAAGAAGTTGTATTTCATGATTTATCAGCGGATTACAAATTCTTAACTCGTTCTTGCGTTCAAACAACGGAAACGACTGAATTCGAAGGCGCAACTTACCCAGTTTACAAGCTAGAGGTTTCATCTCAATCTCACCCTTTCTACACAGGTAAAAATGTATTGTTAGATACAACAGGTCGCGTAGACAAGTTCAACAAGCGTTACGCAAAGAACTAGTATTTGTTCAAGCATACAAAAAAAGCCTTCGCATGAAATCATGTGAAGGCTTTTTCGTTTATTTGTACTATGTGGAAGACGAGCCAACTTCTTAATGACCTCCAAATCGGCCTACAATTAAGGCCTTTGACCTATACCCGGCATCTTCGAGAGCTTTGGGTAGGCTTGTCTACCATCGAAGTAAAATGGACAGCCTACATCGATGAGCTTCCTACAGACATCTATCTATTGGGATCCTTAGTTCCTGACCCAAAGTTGATCAAGGAATTAAAGCAATTGGCATCTAACGAAGCCTTGTTTTGGGAAGAACAATGGATTGCGTATCGCAGCGATAACGAAGTAAGCATTCCCAAAAACCGAAAAGCATTAGCAGATCGCCCCACTTATATTGCATACCCGGAAGACCTACTTTCAGCGAATAGCCAAGAGCTAGTGAACGAGATCCAAGCCAATGACGTTGATTTAGGCGATTTGACAAATAGAGGGAACACAATCATCCATCCTGAAAATTGTTACATCGATCCAAGTGCTGAAATATCAGGTACTATCTTGGATGCTAGCCAAGGTCCCATCTACATCGGGGCGAATACCAAAATTCAGATCGGCACACTCATTCAAGGACCTGCCGCAATCCTCGATGGAGCGATCACGAATTTGGGCGCAAAGATTAGACCCAACACCACCATCGGCAAAGGCTGCAAGGTGGGTGGAGAAATCAGCGCAAGTCTCTTTTTCCCCTATTCAAATAAAGCCCACGAAGGATACCTCGGAAATTCCATCATTGGGTCATTTTGCAATCTTGGTGCGCTCACGACAGGTTCCAATGTTCGAAACGACCTGAAAAATGTTTATCTGTACGATTATCGAACCCAACAAGCTAGGGATACCGGACTTAAGTCTTTCGGTGTCCTCATGGGGGACTTTGTATGTACTGGAATTTTAACGAAGTTCAATACCGGTACGGTGATCGGCAATCATTGTAATATCAGCGGAAGTACTTTTTTACCCAAATTCATTCCATCGCTCACTTGGGGAGAATTTCCCCATCTCAAAGAGTACCTACCCGCCAAGGCCATCGAAAATACAAAAGCGTGGATTCAAACAAAAAATCAAGAAATCCCCGAAAATCTATTGAGCAAGCTCGAACAAATTTGGAAAGAGGAGGCAAATGCCCGAAATTAGCCTATTCATTTATTAGGGAAACCCAATGCGCTTTCAAGACATCCCCGGATTAGAGCAAACCAAAAAACAATTGAGCCAATCTGTTCTCAACGAACACATTGCACATGCTCAATTATTTCATGGTCCCACCGGTGGTGCCCAACTCGCCATGGCCATGGCCTTTACCTCCTTTTTGTTTTGTACCAACCGACAAGGCGATGATTCTTGCGGCACCTGCCCAAGTTGTCAAAAAGTTCACAAAGGAATACATCCAGACATCGTTTATTTATTCCCCTCTGTCACGACAAAAAAAGTTAAAGAGGCGGAATCTGATGCATTCCTACCCGAGTGGAGATCTTTTATTAGCACATCCTTATATAGAACATTACCCGAATGGCTGGGTGCCATGGGAGCTGAGGGAAACAAACAAGGGAATATTCCCGTAGAAGAAACCCGAAAACTTCTCGGAAAAATTAGTCTTAAACCCTTTGAGGCTCCCTTTAAGGTTGTCATCATCTGGAACCCTGAATCCCTCAACCTTTCCTCCGGTAATGCTTTACTAAAAACCTTGGAAGAACCCCCAAGTTCTACCCTATTTTTACTCGTCTGCTCAGATGCACAAAAACTTCTGACGACCATTTTGTCCCGTACTCAACGGATTGCTATTCAGACTGTCGATGAAGCTTCGCTATCCGAATTTCTGGTCAAAGAAACAGGAACCAGCTTAGAAAATGCGCAAAATTTAGCCATCAGTTGCGAAGGAAATATCTCCTGGGCACTCGAAAAAGCGAAGTCGGAAAATCTGAGCACGTCGACTTGGTTTGCCGACTGGATGCGCGCCGTTTATCAAAAGAATTTAAGTAAACTAGTCGGCCTCTCAGAGCAATTTGACGGACTAGCCAAAGAAGACCAAAAAAGCCTCTTGGAGTACGCATTGCATATTTTTCGCCAATGTGTCTACCAGATTTCCGACGCTCCCACCTTAATCAAAGCACTCGAAATGGAGAAGCCATTTATCGCCAATTTTTCAAAGACATTGAATCGAAATGCGATTGAAAAAATAAGCGAAAAAGTTTCTACGGCACATTATCATCTGGAACGAAATGGCCGAGCTAAAATGATACATCTCGACTTATCTTTACAAATAATTCGCATCGCTAATGCCAACAAATAAACCCATCCGCATCGGTACAAGAAACTCCGCCCTAGCCATGTGGCAGGCGCGCCATATTGCGGGTTTATTGGAAGCCGCTGGGTTGCTAACTGAGATCGTGGACATTGTAACGATTGGCGATAAAATACTAGATCGATCGCTCTCAAAAATCGGTTCAAAGGGTGTATTTACGGAAGAATTAGAGTCCATGTTAAGGAATGGGGAGATTGATATCGCCCAACATTCTGCCAAGGATCTCCCTTCACGACTTGCTACAGATTTACCACTGATTGCCTTTACCAAGCGCGAAGCTGCGCATGACGTGGTACTAAGTTTAAATCCGGAATTCCGTCTAGCCAATAAAGCCGCCGTTGTGGGAACATCCAGTACACGGAGACGGGCCATGTTGGCGAAAAATTTTCCTCAACATACCCTTGTGGAAATGCGTGGAAACCTACAAACTCGATTAGAAAAACTTAAAAATGGAGACTGCGAAGCGATGATTTTAGCCTATGCCGGTGTTCATCGCATGGGAATGGAATCCCATATTGTCGAACACTTGGATATCGACCGTTTCACGCCTGCCGTGGGACAAGGTTCGGTGGCTATCCAATGTTCTACGAACTTGGATTCAGGCTTACAACAACAAATTCGCCAAATCTGTAATGACCCTTCCACCGAAGCATGCTTGTTGGCCGAGCGACATCTATTAGCCCAGCTAGATGGCGGATGTAGTGTTCCTGTCTATGGGCATGCAAAACAGGGTGATCATGGGATGGAATTAATCGCCGGCGTACTCGGATTGCGAGGAGAAATTGAATTAAAATCAAGAGCAATCGGAAATGACTCAATGAATCTCGGCACTCAAGTGGCCAATGAATTAATTGCACAAGGGGCCCAAGAATTATTGAAAGATATAAGGAAACAATTAGCATCATGAAAAAAACCATTCTCATCACGGGATCGAATGGCCTATTGGGACAAAAATTAGTGGATCTGCTTTCTAAAGAAGATAATATCCAACTAATCGCTACGGCTAAAGGAGATAACCGATTACCTAACCAAGAAGGTTATGTTTATCAATCCCTTGATATCACGGACTCCCAACAAGTGAATGAGGTATTTGCTGCTTTTAAACCTCAAATTGTTATTCATACGGCAGCGATGACGAATGTAGACACTTGCGAGAGCGATCTGGAAGGCTGCGAAAGTCTGAATGTCAAAGCCGTTGAATATATCGTTCAAGCTTGTGAGAAACAGGGTAGCTTTTTATGTCATCTATCGACCGACTTTATTTTTGATGGTGCGGATGGGCCTTATGATGAAGAGGCGACGCCAAATCCCATTTCCATTTATGGGGAAAGTAAATTAAAGGCAGAAAAAATCATCCAAGCCTCCTCCATTCGTTGGGCGATTGCACGTACCGTACTTGTTTTCGGAATTGTCCCAGATATGAGTCGGACGAATATTATCCTATGGGTAAAAAAATCGCTGGAGGAAGGCAAACAAATCAATGTAGTCACGGATCAATTTAGAACGCCTACCCTGGCAGAAGATCTGGCCATGGGTTGTTGGCTCATTGCACAAAAAGAAGCAGAGGGCATTTTCAACAT
This sequence comes from Bacteroidota bacterium, assembly GCA_039798865.1. Taxonomy (GTDB): domain Bacteria; phylum Bacteroidota; class Bacteroidia; order Cytophagales; family Spirosomataceae; genus Aquirufa. The sequence continues at coordinate 4,743 of JBDKFF010000129.1, read as the reverse complement.
TTCAGGAGAAGAATTATTAACCCCTTATGAAATGGCGATTCAGACGGCCGAATACTTTCACTTACCGAAAGAATTGATCAAGCCGGCGGATTCATCTACATTTACACAGCCAGCTAAACGGCCTCCGAGAACGGGATTTATCTTGGATAAGGCAAAACGTGTTTTGGGGTATCAGCCTCGAAGTTTTAATGAAGGTATTGCCTTGTTAGCTAAACAAATACAATAAAAAAGGTCGTCCATTCGGGAGACCTTTTTGATTATTCAATTTCATCAATGAGTTGTTCGAAATCGTCTTGTGTTTGCGGGAGATTAATGGAACTTTCCACCTGCTTGGCGACCTCTTTGTTTTCCTCTTGTAAGGTTTCCCAAAGTAAATCTTTCAACTCCTGAATGCCGGTATTTGTCACGGAAGAGATAAACACCAAGGGCAAATCTTTTGGTAAGCTTTCGCGCATCTCTTCTTCCATCTCTGGAATGGATAAATCCATTTTTGAAACGACCAATACACGGCGTTTATGCAATAATTCGGGGTTATATTTCTCTAATTCCACGACTAAAATCTTGTATTCGTCTCCCCAGTTTTCGGCATCCGAAGGAATGAGAAAACACAGGATGGAGTTACGCTCAATGTGACGCAAAAAGCGTAAACCTAAGCCTTTTCCTTCAGCCGCGCCTTCGATAATTCCCGGAATATCAGCAACTACAAAAGATTTGTAATCACGGTAGGCAACTACTCCCAAATTAGGAACCAAAGTTGTAAAAGGATAATCGGCAATTTCGGGCTTAGCTGCAGAAAGAACGGATAAAAGCGTGGATTTACCGGCGTTTGGAAAACCAACTAAACCGACATCCGCTAATACTTTTAATTCCATAATCACCCAACGTTCTAAGCCGGCTTCACCCGGTTGGGCATGACGCGGGGACTGATTCGTTGATGACTTAAAATGGGTATTTCCTAAACCGCCACGTCCGCCAGGTAACAAAAGGACTTTTTGGCCTTCCTCGGTAACTTCCGCTAGAAATTCGTTCGTCTCGGCATCTTTGACAATGGTACCTAAAGGTACTTCGATGAAAATATCTTCACCCTCCATACCGGAGCGACGACCACCCTCTCCACCTTTGCCATTTTCTGCAATGATGTGCTTTTGGAATTTCAAATGCAGCAATGTCCAGTGTTGACTATTGCCGACGATGTACACATGACCTCCCCGACCGCCATCACCGCCATCCGGACCGCCTTTCGGGACGTGCTTTTCTCGTCTGAAGTGAGACGAGCCACTACCCCCACGTCCTGAACGCAAGTTGATTTTAACGTAATCGATGAAATTTGAAGTCATAATTTGTTAGTCGCTAGTCACTAGTCGCTAGTCTGTTAGTATATGTAAATAGTCCGAAGTCCGAGGTCCGAAGTCCGAAGTCCGAGGTCCGAGGTCCGAAGTCCAAAGTCCGAGGTCCGAGGTCCGAAGTCCAAAGTCCAACGTCCAACGTCCAAAGGCCGAAGGTCAAAGTCCGAAGTTCCCCTCTCACCTCTTACCTCTCACCTCTTACCTCTTAATTCTTAGTTCTTTTCGATGATCGAAACAATCTGTCCAAAAATAGCCTCAATCTCTCCTACCCCATTAATCCCGGTAAACTTCCCTTGATTGGCATAAAAATCAGCCACAGGAGCAGTTTTCTCGGTATATTCCTGAACACGTTTACGAATTAAATCTTCATTTTGGTCATCGGGTCTGCCAGAAGTTTTTCCACGTTCTAAAAGACGTTGGGTTAATTCTTCTTGCTCAACTTCCAAGGCAATCATTTGAGAAATACCTACTCCGTGTTGGGTCAATAACGCATCCAGCGCAGCTGCTTGCGCAACGGTGCGAGGGAAGCCATCGAAGATAAATCCAGCAGCAGCCTTATTCTCATTTAACTTATTATCGATCATTCCGATAACCACGGCATCCGGAACCAAAATCCCTTGATCCATCAATTTTTTAGCTTCCAAGCCCAAGGTAGTTCCTGCAGCAATTTCAGCACGCAATAAATCTCCCGTAGACAAGTGAATTAAGCCATATTTCTCAATCAATTTCGCCGACTGAGTTCCTTTACCGGCACCTGGAGGGCCAAACAAAACCAAGTTTAACATATTCTTTCTGTTATAATAAATGCAAAAGACAAAGGTAAGCAAAGCGAGCTGATTTACCTATGTCTTAAAGTCTAATTACCTGAATATTAAGTCTTCATGACCATTTAGTAAAATTTACAATTTATTCTAAAAATAATCACAAAAAAGTATAGCATAGTTGAAAAACTTTTTTACATTGACCTCAATAAATGTTGGCGAATTGTGTTCGTCAGCTATCACTCAAAACTTATTTTTTATGAAAAACAATTTCTACGTAAGCAGAGTGGTCTTTCTAATGATATTCATGTTGTCTCTATCATGGGTAGCATTTGGACAAGACCGAAAAGTGACGGGTAGTATCTTAGACGCGACAGGCGGAGGTATTCCCGGTGTTTCTATTGCCATTAAAGGTACCACAACCGGTACGACAACAGATGGGAATGGAGCTTTCTCCATTAATGTTAAATCGGGAAATGCCGAATTGGTGATTTCATCCGTGGGTTATGTTTCTCAAACAATCACGTTAGGTAATCGTTCATCGATTTCAGTTACCTTGAGTGAGGATGTTAGCCAACTAAGCGAGGTTGTCGTAACGGGTTACTCATCTCAACGTAAAAAAGACATCACAGGTGCCGTGGCAGTTGTAGGCGCGAAAGAATTGAATGCAGTTCCTTCAGCGTCGGTAACACAAATGTTACAAGGTCGTGCATCCGGTGTGACGGTTGGTAATGACAACTCACCCGGTGGTGGTACGATGGTTCGTATTCGTGGTTTTGGTTCGATCAACAACAACTCTCCACTTTATGTGATTGATGGTGTACCAACTCAAGGTACATTGAACCAGATTAACCCAGCAGATATCGAGTCGATGCAAGTATTAAAGGATGCATCAGCGGCCTCTATTTACGGTGCACGTGCAGCGAACGGGGTTGTGATCATCACAACGAAGCGTGGTGGTGAAGGTGAGCCAAAGATTAATTTTGATATGTATACAGGTACTCAGAATGTTGGTAAAACCTTAGATCTATTGAATACCAAAGAATTAGGTCAATATTATTATGAGTCTGAAATTGGTGCAGGAAAACCAGCAGGTACTTCTCCTTCAGCGCAGTATCGTTTTGGTGCTGACGGTTCTCAAACCATTGCAGATTATATTTATCCAAACGTGTATGGTGCGCTTCCTGCTAACTATACGTACACAAACGATATTACGGATCCAAACTTAGGTAAGACCGCTTTCAACATTACGAAAGCCAACAAAGAAGGTACGGATTGGCAAAATGTTATTTTTGGGCCAGCGAAGATCTCCAACTACCAATTAGGAGCTACGGGTGGATCTAAAAATGGAAAATACGCGATTTCAGCAAGTTATTTTGATCAAGAGGGTATCTTGAAATATACAGGCTACAAGCGTTATTCAGTACGTGCAAATACGGAATTTAAAAAGGGTGCTATTACATTTGGTGAAAACTTCACGGTTTCGTACGATGAAAGAATTGGTGTTCCCGCAGGTAACAACAACGAATCCAACCCAATCATGTTTGCGATTCGTATCCAACCCATCATTCCGGTATTTGATATCACAGGAGGTCCAAAAGCGTTAGGGGGAACAAACTCATCTAATTTAAATGGTTTTGCGGGTTCAAGAGGTTCTAACCTGGGTAATGCACCCAATCCACTCGCCCGTCAATGGCGTGAGCGTGATAACCCTGTAAAGGCAACACACATTTTCGGAAACGTATTTACCGAAATTGAAATCATTAAGGATTTGAAGGCTCGTACAAGCTTAGGTTTTGAGTATAACAACTTCAATCAATCAGCGTATTTCAACCGGGATATCGAGGCGGCAGAAGCACGTAACGCAAACAGCTTAACGGTTTCTAATAACTTTGACCGTGCGGTTACTTGGTACAACACCTTGAATTACAACAAAAAGCTTGGTGACCACACAGTGAATGTATTAGTAGGTACGGAAGCCGTTTCAACGTATGCGTTCGGATTTAACGCGGCTCGTTCAAACTTTGCTTTCGATGATTTATCTTACCGTTACTTGAACAATGGTTCCGCGGCAGGTTTATCCAATGCAGGTTCAGGAGCTACGATTACAGCTTTGTTTTCACAATTCGGAAAAGTTAACTACTCATACAAGGATTTCTTGTTGGCAGACTTTACTTTACGTCGTGATGGTTCTTCTCGTTTTGCATCGACATACCGTTATGGTATATTCCCTGCCTTCTCGTTAGGAGCTCGTTTAACAGAATTAGCTTTCATGAAGGACTTAACCTTTATCAATGACTTGAAAATTCGTGGAGGTTGGGGTAAGACAGGTAACCAGTTGATTCCTAACGTATACAATGCTTATACATTGTTTGTACCAGACCCAAACAACAATGCCTATGACATCACGGGTTCTGGTAACTCGATTGCTACCGGTTTTGATATTTCACAGTTTGGTAATACTTCAGGCCGTTGGGAAACAAATACATCAACCAACATCGGTTTTGATGCTAGTTTCTGGAACAACAAGTTGGATGTTAACTTAGACTGGTACACACGTACAACTTCTGACATGTTAACGCAAGTACCTATTCCACGTACAGCGGGAACGGCAACAACTCCATTCGTTAACATTG
>JBDKFF010000128.1:0-3129 GCA_039798865.1 Bacteroidota bacterium | reverse complement strand
ACCGGGGATTACGGGTTTAGCACAAATTAGTGGCTTACGTGGGGAGATTAATGGGGTAGACGTTTTACAAGCACGCATTCAAAAGGATACCGAATACATCGAACATTGGGATCTGATCCATGATTTAAAAATCTGTTTTCTGACGATCTATTTCCTGGTCATGGGGGATGAACATGCCTATTAATTAATACATTATGATGTACATTTATTTCGCTTCGGGTCTCTTGGCCGGATTTTCGTTTACAGCCTTTTTATTGATCAAGGAATTGTACACGCTTAATAAACGCAATCAAGTTCAAGCCAATCAAATTGTGCGTTTGGAGCAATTGAATCAATTATTAAGTTCACAGATTTCCGAGGAGCGTAGCCAAAAACATCCTTCCAAAACGCCCCAAGAATTATGATGTTATTGGTCTGGTTACATTGTATGGTGCTGGGTATGGATACCACCGCACACATTGAACTAGAAGCGAGAGCTTTAGCCTCTGACTCAAAGCAAACGCCCTTTTGGATGCGTAGCCTAAAATACGGTTCTGTCCCGATGGAAAACCCGGGGATTGGATTAGGCGTCAAAATGTTTCGGAAGTATCAACCGCAAAAAAAATACGATTGGAAATATGGCTTGGAGCTGAACGCATGGGGTGGCCAACAAAATACGGTCATCCTGACGGAGGCATTTATTAGCGGGCGACGCGGGAATTGGGAGTTATGGGCCGGAAGAAAAAAGGAGGTCTATGGCCTGGGCGATACAACGCTTAGCTCAGGATTTTATGCCTGGTCTGGGAATGCCATTCCCATACCCAAGGTTCAATTTGGTACCCCTGGCTACCTCAATATCTTTCATAAATGGATAGGTTTAAACATGACCTTTTCCCACGGTTGGTTCGATAATCAGGGCCCTTTAGAAGGGGTGTATTTGCACCAAAAGTCTCTGTATGGAAGGATCGGTAAGCCGAATTCTCGGATTAATTTATTCGGAGGTTTGAATCATCAGGTTCAATGGGCGGGTCAACGAAAGGTAAGGTTAACGACGCCTCGAGGGATTAATGTATATCCTGGGGGATGGAATACCTATTTCTATGTTGTGACGGTTTTGAAAAATAGGAATTGGGTGAGGTTAGACCCCAATACTTCATCGGATGACGCCGAAAATCAGTTTGGAAATCATTTAGGATCGATTGATTTGGCTGCGCAATATCGAACATCCTGGGGGCATATTTTAGGCTATAAGCAGACCGCTTATGAACAAGGGGCTGTTTTTAATTTGACACCAGCGGATGATGGATTAACAGGGCTGTCCGTTCGGATCGATGGTCAGCATTTGATTGAAGGGGTATTGATTGAACACCTATATACGGGGAATCAGGGATTATATCGTTCATGGATTGCCCAATTGTTTAATACGATCGATACGCATCGTGGAGAACGGATCGAATATATGTACAATGGCGCTCGATCGACGGGTTGGTGGTACAAAGAAGATGAAATAGGGACCCCCTTAATCATGCGCGATTCCAAGACTGTGCAGGGAGGGACTAAATTTACTTACAATGCGGTCAATACGCTTTATCTGGGAATTCGTGGACATATAAATGAAGATACTGATTGGCTATTGCGTGCCTCACATGCTAGTGCAACGCATTTACGCCCATCTAGAACGCCAGTTCCAACTTTTCGTCAGCGTTCCTATAGTTTACGTGTAAACCACAGGAGGAGTGAGGCAATTAACTATGGATTTGAGTTTGCCTATGACCAAGGAGACCAGCTGGAAGGTAGTGTCGGATTGTTAGTTAGTCTAAAATATATCATCAATTAAAATAAGGTATGAGTTACAGCAAAATTGCTTATTTGGGAAAGTTTAGTCAGTATTCAAAATCGGAATTGATATTGAAATTAGAAGGATATAAATATCAGGTAATCAGTCAAAATGAAAATAGTGAGGTGCTTCGATTTGAAGGGGAGCAAACGATCATAGACTTACGATTCGATTTGTCAGGAAAATTTATTGAAATCGTCGCAGAAAGATGGCAGGATGTGCCTATGACTTACCAAAAGTATAAGTAAAGAGAGTAGTAGAATTCTGATTGTCTAAACCCACCTGAATTTTTCGGGTGGTTTTTTTATATGTTATAACCAATAGGAAAGAATGGCATGTATTCTTATCTGTATTTTTGGGTGTAATAAACTTAAGTCTATTCAGTAGACATCGAAGGTATTATAGAACTAGGATTGTCTAAACCCTCTTCGATTTTCGAAGAGGGTTTTTTAAGATGAAGCAAAAAGTATTTCTCATTTGTGGTCGCGAAAATCTTTCGGCAGATACTAACTTCCTACTCAACTTCACTGCTTTTTTGAAGGGAAAAGGATTTCAGGTTATCCACGAAAGTGAATTCATTGAATCTGATTTCCAAAGTCATTTTGTCACTAAATTAAAACAAAGCGAGATATTCGCTCAAGGAATCGTATACGTTAAACGCTTGATGATTTCACGCTTTGAGCGATGGATTACTCCGATTTCCATTAATGTGCGAGCTAAACGCATTCTCAATCGATTAAACAAGTTAAATACAGAGAATCATGAAGTGTATATCGTGGGAAGATCTGCAGGCGCCATTGTGGCCACCTATGTCGCTCAGAAAATACCCATAAAAGCCATTTTCGCTATCGGATATCCATTTATTCATCCGATTTATGGGGAGCAACGTTTTCGGTTTAGGCATTTGGCTCATTTTCAAACGCCTATGTATATCTTTCAAGGTGTCTCAGACGAATACGGTAGTGGCCCTCAAATTATGCAAATTCCCATGTCTGAGAAGATTCATGTTGATTATTTTGAAACCAACCATGATTTTAAGTTATCCGCCTCCGACTGGCTCGTATTTACTTCCCGCATTGAAAAATATACCATTTAGCTGCTAACTTTCCCAATCGCACAACTCACGTAGGATTTAGCCTCCTTGAATAGTGTGTTATTCCCTTTCTCCGGATAACCCATGCTGTCCATTTTCTTGATGTAAGCCTCTCGGTTCAACTGCTTACCTTGGATCTGAATTTTTTCCTCTTCGAGTGTTATTTCGACCGACTTGACCCCTTTGAATTCCAATAAGGCCTTTTTGATGCCGCTCATGC
>JBDKFF010000127.1:0-3688 GCA_039798865.1 Bacteroidota bacterium | reverse complement strand
TCAGGAGGAATCGATTAAGTTAACTGTTGCAGGAATAGCTCACCAACTTGTTGAAATCGGATCCGCATTCATTGAAATTTATGATACTCATTCAACGCGATATTTCTTATTTAAATTGATTAAAAAGGATATCAAGAAAATAGCCTTGTTGGCTACAATCACGGATGAATTGCATCAATATCAAAATGATCACGGAGCGGTTTCGATTTCGGAGTTTTCAAAAAGATTAAATGAAATCATCGCAAATGACCCTGTACCCTTTATCTATGAAAAATTAGGGGATCGGTTTAACCATATATTGATTGATGAGTTTCAGGATACTTCTATTTTACAATGGCAGAATTTTATGCCCCTGTTGGAGAATGCTGTTTCGCAGGGTAAGAAAAATTTGCTTGTTGGGGACGCCAAGCAATCCATTTATAAATTCAGAGGGGGAGAAGTAGGCTTGATTTCTTCACTCAAGGTTGCTAATCATCCCTTTATGGAGGAAAAGTTTCAAGACAAGCCTTTGGATTTGGAACGATTCGACTATTTGAGGACGAATCGCCAACTTAAAAATCTGGACTCAAATTATCGTAGTGCTTTAGAAATAGTCAATTTTAATAATGATTTCTTTACTTGGGTAGCGTCTAATCCTAAGTTTCAAGCGTGGTCTTCATTAGTCGATCCAACCTATGGGATGGATTTAAACCAAATTCCTCAGGTAAGCCCAACTAAATTTTCGGGTAAAGTCGATGTTTTAGTTTATCATAAACCCTTGGTAGATAATCACGCAGAATTAGAGTCTGCTTGGATGTTAGACCGTACCTTGGAGTTGATAGAACAAGAATTAGCCAATGGATTTCAATACCGCGACATCGCCATTTTGACACGAAAAAATAAGCAGTCGAAATACTTAGCGATCCAACTGAAAGAGCGAAACATTCCGGTTATATCTTCCGATTCGTTGTTGGTACACTACGCCAATGTCGTTGGTTTTATTATTGCTTTTATGCGTTTGAAAACGGATTCACGTAATGCCTTTCGTTACAAAGAATTACTGTTTCAATATGCAGATTTATGCCAAGAATCGGTTGATTGGGAATTGATTAGTGCTGACCTAAAAAATAATCAGGATTATTACCAGGAAGCATTGTTATACTTTAAGCAATTAGGTTTCCTTTTTCATGAAGATGAAGGTCATTTAGTTTCATGGGTTTATGGATTGGTTTCGACTTTCAATTTGACCCACTTTACCGATGAAATCGAATATTTATTTAAACTGTTAGACCTCATCAATGAGTTTGTGCTATTAAAAACGGATGATTTTGAGGCTTTTTTGGTCTTTTATGATTCGAATAAAGCGACTTTTAGTATTGCAAGTCCCGAAGGAGGGAATGCCATAACAATTACAAGTATCCACCGATCCAAGGGCTTGGAGTATCCCGTTGTTATTTGCCCTTTTGTTAGTTGGACTCACCAACCTCAATCCGAAAAAGTCTGGTTTGACTTAAAGCCTTTAGATATTCCAGCTTTAAAACTAGATGAGAATGTAGCACTCAATCATTATTACGGTCGGGTAACACCGAAGGAATTAACGAATTTCGAAAGCTTACATAGGCAGAAGAAATCTGAGTATGATGCGGTGTTTTTAGATTCCTTAAATATGCTTTATGTGGCCTTTACCCGTCCAAAGCAGCATTTGCATATTCTTTTGGCAGAACCCAATGCACAAGCGCATGCAATGACAAAAAAGTCATTTCAGGATTCATTGGGTCAAATTGTCTATGATTATTGTTTGAACAACCCAGATTTTGAACGCGCTGTACCAATCCATGTGATTGAAAAGGAAAATTGTGAATATTTTGTTCTTCAAGATGCGTCTCAATTTATTAAGCAAAGTGTTGACAATCAGTTGGTTGATGAGATGTTATTAAACCTAAATACGCAAATTAAAAGTCAAGTTGATTTTCGTATTCAAACCTACCAACAAGATTTATACACAAGTGCGCAATCCAAGCGGGAGCATGGTGAAATGGTTCATAATTTATTAGCCAAAATCAAGGATATTGAATTTTACCAAACGTATTATTCGCAAATTACTCATGCGCACGCTGATGAGACAAAGGATTTGTTGAACGGCATTATGGAGAACAAGCAGATTCAATCCTATTTTCAAAAGGGTGAACTTTTATTTGTGGAACGCGATATTCTTTGTCCTGATGGTGAGGTGGTTCGTCCCGATCGAGTTATCCAGCAAAAGGATTTGACGATTATAATCGATTTTAAGACGGGTAAGGTGGATGAAAAACATCGAACTCAATTAGAAAAGTATAAGGAGAAGTTAGCCCAACTAGGCTATAAACAGATTAAAGCTGTACTCATCTACATTGAAAATCAACAAATTGAAGAAGTTTAGCCTAGTCATATGTTGCCTTCTGGCTAGTTTATTTCTCGATTCTTGCCGATTGGTTTCGCGCATTAATCGTTCTATTTTTCATCAAAATACATCTCAATTTACGAATCGAGAGATAGATGGTTTAGTAGAAGTGGCTAAATCTTACCAGGGTGTAGAATATCGTTATGGCGGTTCCGATGTTTTGGGAATGGATTGTTCAGGCTTACTTTTTCGAGTTTATTCAGATCAAAATTATATAATTCCACGAGTGACTACTCAACAAGCGGAATTTGGTTTGCCGGTATCCATGGATGTCATTGCTCAAGGGGATTGGTTGTTTTTCAAAACGAGTGGTTCTGAAAACATTAATCATGTTGGTTTAGTTACAAAAGTGCAAGGACCCAATGAGGTTTTGTTTATACATTCAAGTACAAGTAAAGGAGTTCGAGAGGATAATTTATACAATAATTATTGGTTTAAGGCTTTTCAAAAAGTTATACGGCCATATAAAAATAATTCAAATTGAACGATGGTTTCTCCGTTGACTTGACGTATTTTTGCATTCTTTTTTAATAAACACATGGGAAAAAAAGTTATCATAATTGGAGCAGGTGGAGTAGGCAATGTTGTTGCCAAAAAATGTGCCATGAATCCTGCATTCTTTTCAGAGGTTATATTGGCTTCTAGGACATTAAAAAAATGTGATGCAATTGCAGAGGAAGCTAAGAAAATTGGCCTGCCTACATCCATTCAAACGAGACAAGTGGATGCGGATGATGTGCCAGCTTTAGTCAAGTTATTTAATGAAGAAAAACCCTTTATGGTAATTAATGTGGCTCTACCATATCAGGATTTAACCATTATGGATGCTTGCTTAGCAACAGGTGTTCATTACATGGATACAGCAAATTATGAGCCTAAAGATGAAGCCAAGTTCGAATATTCTTGGCAATGGGCTTATCAAGAGCGTTTCAAAGCGGCCGGTTTAATGGCTTTATTGGGTTGTGGTTTTGATCCAGGTGTGACAGGGGTTTATACTGCGTATGCTAACAAGCATTATTTTGATGAGATGCATTATTTAGATATCATCGATTGTAATGCGGGTGATCATGGTAAGGCTTTTGCGACCAATTTTAATCCGGAGATTAATATCCGTGAAATTACGCAGAAAGGTAAGTATTGGGAAAATTGTCAATGGGTGGAAATTGATGCGATGTCAATTCATAAACCGATCAATTATCCGAATATTGGACCTAAAGAATCCTATCTATTATATCATGAGGAATTAGAATCCTTAACGAAGAATTTCCC
>JBDKFF010000126.1:0-6094 GCA_039798865.1 Bacteroidota bacterium | reverse complement strand
TATATTTTCGAGATGGATGCCGACTTCTCGCATAATCCCGATGATTTAGTCCGTTTATATGCGGCGTGTGCAGAGGATGGCGCCTACATGGCGATTGGTTCGCGGTATATTAATGGGGTGAATGTGGTCAACTGGCCGATTGGCCGCGTATTAATGTCTTACTTTGCTGGATTTTACGTACGCTTCATCACCGGCATGCCGATTCAAGATGCTACCGCCGGCTTTGTTTGCTACCGCAGAAAAGTCCTCGAAACGATTCCGTTGGATGAAATCAAATTCATCGGATATGCCTTCCAAGTAGAAATGAAATTCACCACCTGGAAATATAAATTTAAAATGACCGAGGTACCGATTATTTTCACAGACCGTACGAAAGGGGAAAGTAAAATGTCGGCGAATATCTTTAAAGAGGCAATCTTCGGTGTGATTCAATTGAAAATCAATAGTCTGTTTAAACGCTATCAGGCCAACTAATGGATTACAATTTCCTTAAATCGTTGCACATTATTTTTGTGGTGAGTTGGTTCGCTGGGCTATTTTATTTACCTCGCCTACTGGTCTACCATGTAGAGGCCCAAGATAAGGATGATGCTGCGCGGGAAATTCTATCGGCCCAATTTGCCAAGATGGAGAAACTGCTTTTCAATGCGATTATGATTCCAGCCATGTGGCTGACTTGGTTGACCGGTCTATCCATGATTTACCTCATCTGGTGGGATCAGTTTCAATCACATACCTGGCTGCACTTGAAGCTAGCCTTTGTCGTGGGAATCACCCTCTATCACTTTGTTTGCCGTCACCTGATTCGCAAGTTCCGTGCGGGTGAATTTATCCTTTCTAGTACGCAATTACGCTTATTCAATGAAATCGCGACGATACTATTGGTCGCTGTGGTCTTTTTGGTGATCGCCAAAAATACATTTGATATGTTACTGGGAATGGGCGGCTTTGTCATTTTTGCCATTGTCATCATGGCGGCCGTAACGATCGTAAAGAAAATTCGATCTAGGACATAGAGCGATCCAAGTCGCGTTTAATATCCTTTTCTTTGATATCGTCTCGTTTATCAAAGGTCTTCTTTCCTTTCGCGAGTGCGATATTCAATTTGGCATAGCCTTTATCTGAAATAAATAAACGAGTCGGGATAATCGTTAATCCCACATTCTTCAATTCCTTTTGTAGCTTCCCTAACTCGCGCTTCGAAAGCAACAATTTCCGATCGCGCAATGGATCATGGTTGAAGTGCGTCCCCTCCTCATACATCGAAATGTGCATGTTGCGCACAAACAATTCATTCTGAAAAAACAGACAATAAGCATCCGTCAGATTGGCTTTTCCTTGTCGGATGGATTTGATTTCGGTACCCGTCAATACAAGCCCAGCCGTGAAGGTATCCAAGAATGCATATTCGAAGGATGCCCGACGGTTTTTAATCTCGACTTGTTTTTGGATTTTATCCTTTGCCATACCTAAACAAAAAAGCCACACAGAAGAACTGCGTGGCTTCTTACGTAATTAAAATCTTATTTCGTTGTCTTCTTGGCTGCGTATTCTTTGTTCAAACCATCCACTAATTTCTGTGTTACATCCACAGATGGATCCGCGAACAAGATACCACCACCAATTTTAGAATAACCTAAAACGAATTCGTATTTGTTTTCTTTGTTTACCTTCGCGATGTACTCACGAATGTTGTTGTACAACTCTTCGTTTTTCTTCGCTTGCTCTTGGCCTAATTCAGCTTGTTTTTGCTGCGAATATTGTTGCAATTCAGCTCCTTTCTTCTTCAAAGTCATGTCAGCAGCTTGTAATTGAGCTTGCGTCATGGCAGAAGCACGTTGTTGAATCGCCTGCAATTCAACTTGCAAAGCACGCTCTTTTTGACCTAAATCAACTTGTAAGCGATATCCTTTATTTTCAAACTCCTTCTGAGCGTCTTTGTAAAACTGATAGTTTGTCAATAGCGAGTCAGAATTCACAAACACAATGCGTTTGCCTTCTGCGGTTACGCCGGCAGCTCCAGCACTAGTACTTGTTGAAGGCTTAATATATGAATAAGCAACAACTACTGTCAAAATGGCTAACCAAACGTAAGAGATACTTGAATTTTTCACGGGTTTAATTTTAATTATATGTGGAATTAATTGTAAAGATACTATCTATGTCTTGATTGTCCTAAATTTTTAGAAATTCTATCGCAAACGCGCCCCAGCCCAAGACCAGAAGCCCAAAAGAATTCCCCCAATAAGTCCAGTCACTACATAAAGCAAACCGACTTGACCTTGTAAGGGCAACAAATTTGCCATCCGTTCAGGCAATGCACTCGGGGTATTGCTGTTCATCCAAAAAGCCGCTAAAGCCCAAAGTAAAAATCCAGCAATAAATCCTGTGCGAAAGGATGTTTTTATGGGAAATTTTAAAAGGAAAGCGAGTAAGCCTGCTTGAACTCCCATGACATACCAAGGAAGATATAAGCCCGCTAAAGCGCCAACAGAAATAAGTATGATGATACGTAATGTTATACTTTGCATGTTTTCTAGTTTGATAAAGTTAATTTCTTACGAATTCGATTCGAGGATTGATTAGGCGTATCCATAAACAACAAGGGTTTTAATTCCCCTTTCGCCCAAGTATCAATCAAGTCATCGTAATGACTGCTTCCTGGGTTGCCCGACTGGCCTCCTGGGTAAATTCCGTAACCCTTGGGATTGCCGGTTTTGGACAACTCAACAATAAAGCGCCAAGAAGGTCCTGTTTTTGTTGTCGCGGCATTCACAATCGATCCACCTCCACCAATTGGAATATGCAAACGGCTTAAAGCATCCATACCCGGAATCAAGTGGCGAACACCGGTCTGTTTATGTTTTGCCCATGCCCACTCAGGCCCCATTGGACCATGTTTTTTGACCAAAGTATCCAATGTCGCCTTGAAGGATGTTTCAATAATTTGATCCATGGACTCTTTAACATTTTTAGTCTTTACATTGTCCCACCAACGAGCTTGCGCCTCATGTTCAATTAAATGAATGGTCCGATCAATCGCCGGACGATTCATTGGAATTTTTTCATTCGAATCGAACTCATCATCCCATAAAAACGATTGTAAATTCAATACCCATGTTTCAAAAATCGTCGCACCGATGGACTCAGGAGCATTTTGCAAATTCCAATTTTTAACAACATCCAATGCTTTCTCTTTTGATTTCACTGAACGTAACAACAAAGGCAATAATTTTCGTGCTCGTATGTTATAGTTGTCATTCTGTAATCCACGTAGCGAATCAATTGTCACCTTTTGCATCGCTGTCAAGCGCTCATTGATTCGACGTCCTCGTTCCGATGGCGCATATTGCCAGCCCAAATAATACGGATACGTTGGATCCGTCGAAAACTGATTCGCTGAACTCACAAAACCCCGAGCTGGATTCTTCACATGTGGATTGTGTGCCTGCGGAATAAAACCTTTCCAGTCGGCCGCCGCATCTGTCCCATCCATCAAATATTTACCTTGTAATTTCGACTTCAACGGAAACTTACCGTTCACCCAAAGTGCGATGTCTCCCTCATTGCTCGCAAATACAAAGTTTTGCGCCGGAGCTGAATAATAGCGTAAAGCCTCGGTATAATCCGTGTAATTTTTCGCACGGTTCAGTCGGTAAAAAGTCGTCAACTCCTGTGATTTCTCATGGGCGATCCAACGCAACGCATGACCAACAGGGATATTCGACTTAAACGCTTTTTCATGGCTCAGATAAACGACAGGTCCGTGATGCGTAAAGAATACGGTATCCACGAAATCCTTTCCGCCTTTAATTTTAAAGGTTTCGATGCGCAATTTGGTTTTCTTCCATTGCCCGTCATGCCAATACTCCAATTTGTTCGCATCCTTGAATTTAACTTGATACCAATCCAAGACATCCGAGCCGACATTGGTTACCCCCCAAGCAATATTTTTGTTAAATCCGGTAATCACATTGGGCGTTCCCGGCATCGTAGAACCATAAACATTTACACCCGGCGCAACCAATTGAACTTGGTACCAGATGGAAGGTAATGATAGCGTTAAATGTGGGTCATTGGCCAATATAGGCATCCCAGAAACCGTTTTATTTCCTGAAACCGCCCAGTTATTCGAACCAATATTCGGATCTTTCTCTGGCGTTTGCATCGCGCTACCTAAACCGATAAAATCTTTGGGTGCGGCTGGAATAGGGACAGGTTTAAAGTCGACCGGACTGCCGGTCGGAATAATCGGACTTTCTTCAAACGGATAATTTGGAAAAAGGTCCTCAGCAACCTCGCGTCCATATTGACGAAGAATATTGGTCATCTTTAAATCGTCCGTACCTGAAGCCAACACGAAGGACATATTCTTTAGAAACAAGGCGCTCTTAATGGGAGTCCATGGCTCAGGCTTGTAGTTTAGTAACTTGTATTCGAGTGGCAAATCGCGGTCCGACAAACTCGCTATGTAAGCATTGATACCATCCGAATAGGCCTCTAAAGCCACTTTGGCTTGCGGGTCTTGTTTCATTCCCTCGAAAGATTGCTCGGCACCATAAACCGAACCCATGCGGCGTTGAAACTGGTCGGAAGCTAATCCCTTCTCTCCTACGATTTCCGAAATTCGCCCACCCGCAAAATGCGTTTGAAACTCCATTTGCCAAAGACGATCTTTGGCCGTAATATAGCCTTGAGCTAGATACAAATCGTGATCGTTTTCTGCGAAAATATGTGGAATCCCCATCTCATCATACACGACTTTCACGGGTTTTAAAAGACCGGGGATAGCTAAATTTTCCTCACTAATTTCTTCGGTGCTTGCCTTTTCAGCATTCACCCAAAAACCATGAAAAGGACTCAATAATTTACCAAAAGGCGGAAGGGTTCCCCAAGAATTATCCCATCCGATGGTGACTAAAAGGGCCAACAAGAGTGGGAAAACAGATTTAATAAATTTCATTTGTTGATCGGGCGATTAGAATAATAATTTTTCGAAGATTTTTTTCTATTTTAGAAAGACAATTTTACGCAATAGTTAAACAATCAACAAATAAATTATCTTTAAATAAATTTCGCTTAACCCAACTCCTATGAAGAGAAGATCATTTTTACAGACGGCCGGCATGCTCGGTGTTGCTAGTACAGTGAAGACGAAAAATCCGGAACCCGTCATCATTGCGACATGGAAAAACGAAGGTGGAACCAAGGCGGGTTTTGAAAAAATATTGCAGACAGGTAAAGCCTTAGACGGTGTCGAGGCGGGAGCCTGGGTACCTGAGGCAGATCCCAACGAGACGACCGTCGGATACGGGGGCTATCCCGATCGAGATGGTCACGTAACCTTGGATGCCTGTATCATGGATCACCAAGGAAATGCGGGGTCAGTCACCTTTTTGGAAGGATTTATGCATCCAATTTCCGTGGCGCGTGCTGTCATGGAAAAGACACCACACGTCATGCTTTCCGGCGAAGGAGCTGCTCAGTTTGCACTATCCCAAGGATTCAAGAAACAAGATTTATTAACCGAGAAATCGCGTAAGGCTTGGGAGGAGTGGAAAAAGGTCGCGAAATACGAACCTAAAGTCAACATTGAACGCCACGATACCATCGGTCTGCTTGCTTTAGGTAAGGCAGGTGAAATTGCCGGAGCTTGTTCCACAAGTGGCATGGCGTTTAAAATGCACGGTCGGGTAGGTGATTCGCCAATCATCGGAGGAGCCGTATTTTGCGACAATGAAGTGGGTGGTGCCTGCGCAACGGGATTGGGGGAATTTGTCATGAAGACGCTTGGTTCATTTTTGATTGTGGAATTTATGCGACAAGGCATGAGTCCTCAGCAAGCCTGTGAGGCTGCCATCATGCGCATCGTCAAACGATATAAATATCAAGAATTTCAAGTGGGTTATTTAGCCCTCAATAAACAAGGCGAAGTGGGTGCCTATTCTATTCAAAAAGGATTTAGCTACACCATTACCCGAAACGGAATTACCCAAGTCATTGAGAGTGCCTCATACATGTAGTTTATGGAGAAGAAAGTAGTCGAAAAGAAAAAGTTTTTAGTCGAAGTAGCCTGGGAAACCTGTAATCAGGT
>JBDKFF010000125.1:0-6136 GCA_039798865.1 Bacteroidota bacterium | reverse complement strand
GAGCGTTAACCAAAACTACGCTACGCATCACAATTAATATTTGAACTGATTTAGGGGCTTAGCCCTTTCATTCAATTTTATTCACTGTTCAAAAAATAATTGTTATGCCAAAAGTTAAAGCTAAACGACAAAGTGTCTCACTCGACATGACAGCGATGTGTGATGTGGCTTTCCTTCTTTTGACGTTCTTCATGTTAACCGCGAAGTTCCGTCCAGAAGAGGCAGTTACAATCACGCCACCATCTTCGATTTCGGAGAAGCCTTTGAATACAAAGGATGGTATGCTTATGGTTAGTGTTGCACCAGATGGAGGCGTTTATTTGGCAACTGATGATCAAATGGCAAGAGAGTTTATGTTAGAGCGTATGGCTAATCGCTATGGTATCGCTGTAACTGCTGAGATGAAGAAGAACTTTATGTCTTCTGAAATTATCGGTTATCCTCTTGGAGCTATGCGTCAGGTGTTAAGTATGAAGCCTGCAGAAGCTAAGAAGCTAAGTAAGGGAATTCCAATTGATTCAGCTAATAACGAGTTATCGTATTGGGTGGGTTATGCGAAATTGTCGAATCCAGAATTAAAAGTTGCTGTTAAAGGAGATAAGGAGTCTAATTACAAAGTGTTTGCTGATATCATCGGTACTTTGCAAGCTCAGAATATCAATATCTTCCAATTGGTAACTGGTCCGGAAAATAAACCGAAATAAGTTTTCATTTTTAATTAGAAACAGAAATGGCAGAAATAGATAGCTCCGGTGGCGGGAAGAAAGGCGGGAAGAAGCGTAGTAAAAAGATGTCGACCAAAATCGACATGACACCTATGGTGGACTTAGGCTTCTTGTTGATTACTTTCTTCATGTTAACGACTACGTTAGCAAAACCCGTTACCATGCAATTAAACATGCCTGATAAAACGGATACCAAGGAAACATCGCCTGTTAAATTGTCGGAAACACTAACGGTGTGTCCAGATGAGACAAAGGTGTATTACTACCAAGGTATTCCAACTGAAGCAGGTACAGTAATGCAGGTGACCGACTATTCTGAGACAGGCATTCGCAAGGTAATTGCGGATCTTAAGGCGAAAGTTGGTTCGAACTTTACTATCGTAATTAAGCCTACGAAGAAAGCTAAGTATCGTAATATGATCGATATGCTTGATGAGTGTGCGATTACTAACAACAAGCGTTATGCTTTGTTGGAAATCGATCCGGACACGGAGGCTTTGATTAAACGATCAGGTAAATAGACCTATTAAATTAATTTTAAATTAAACGAATATTATGTCACAAGTAATAAGCCAAGATGCTACTTTGGACGATATTATCTTCAAGAATAAGAACCGTGAATTCGGTGCCTTTGTTCTTCGGAAGACGTATCCTAAAGTAATGAAGCGGTCGGTATTACTAGGCTCTGCACTTTTTGTTGGTGCTCTTTTGTTGGCAGCTTTCTGGAAACAGTTGACTGCAGCTTCAGAGGAAAAGACAGAAGTGACAGCTGAAGTAATGAAACTGGATAAGCCAGCTCCTACCAAGAAGGTTGAGTTGCCTCCGCCGCCACCGCCGCCACCACCCAAAGAAATTCCAAAGGTGACTACGACGAAATTCTTACCTCCAGAAATCAAGCATGATGAGGAAGTAACGAAGCCGGAGCCGCCACCCGAGGAGGTGAAAGGTAACACGGCATCTGAGACGGTTAAGGGGGAGACGGAAACGTACGAGCCACCAGTTGATCCAGATGCAAAAGGCCCAGAGCCAGTTGAGCCGCCAAAACCAGCTGAAGATGAAATCTTTACTGCGGTTGAGCAGCAAGCTGAATTCCCTGGAGGTCCTCGTGCTTTCGGAGCCTTCTTGCAGAAAAACTTACGTTACCCATCAGCAGCACAGCGTGCTAACGTGGGAGGAAAAGTATACGTTCAGTTCGTTGTGAACACGGATGGTACAATCCAAGACGTTCAGGTTTTGAAATCAGTAGGTTTCGGTTGCGATGAAGAAGCCGTTCGTGTAATTAAATCGGTACCAAGATGGACTCCTGGTAAGCAGTCGGGTCGCCCAGTGCGTTCTCGTTTTACGCAGCCGATCACGTTCGTGTTATCTGAGTAATTTTTATTGCAAATTCATGTCAGACCTGCTAAATGTACATTTGGCAGGTCTGATTGTTTAAGTTCAATTATGAAACGATCCTTAGCTAGTTGGGTTAATATTTCTTTCCGGGTATTTGTTGCGTTGGCTTACACTTTTTTGGGTGCCTATGCGGCGTTCTGGTCAAATTTTGATTTGGGTACTTGGAATGAAACCCCAATTGTATTTTTATTGGGATGCTTATTTATTCTTTACGGATTGTTCAGAATATGGCGCGCCTATTTGTATTTTAAAGAAACGAATGAATCTGAAAATTATGGTGCATATGATGAAGAGTAAATTTATTTCTATTTGTGCAATGGCATCTCTGATGTTTGCATGTGGATCAAAAAATGCGGAAGTGAAGGATGGTCCTGCGACGGGTTCTATTCAAATTGCTGTGGATGAATCTTTCCAACGTATCGTTGAGGCGGAAAAGACCGCATTTCAAGATAATTACCATTTCGCCAAACTCAACTTACAGTTTAAGCCTGAAAACGAGGCGATTGCTGATTTGTTGAATGACAAGGTTCGGGCTGCCGTTGTCACTCGGGAATTGACTGAATCTGAAAAGGAGGTATTTACGCGAGAGAAAATAAGTTATCGTAGTTTTAAGTTTGCGGCTGATGGAATTGCTCTTTTAGTTCATCCCTCGAACAAGGATACGTTGATTGGGTTGGATCAATTGAAGGCCTTGATTGCGGGCCAACAAAAATCCTGGAAATCCATCGGTTCTTCTCGTGCTGGTGATGTTGAATTAGTCGTGGACAAGGCGAATTCTAGTAATATTAAGTTTTTGGTCGATTTATTCGGCTTAAAGAATAGCGGGTTAGCGGTTTCGGCAGCGGGTTCGAACAAGGATGTTATCGAATATGTGAAGTCGCATCCCAATGCGATGGGGATTATTGGGTCGAATTGGATTAGCGATGGGGATAATCCAACTTCTTTAGGTTTTATTCGTTCGGTCAATGTGATGTCCGTCGCGAAAGAATCCATTTTGTCGCGGTCTGAATTTTACCAACCATTCGGGTATAATCTCGCTTTGAAGAAGTATCCGTTGCGTCGCGAAGTGAAAGTGATTCTGAAGGAATCTTATCAGGGTTTGGGGACTGGTTTTGTGAATTATGTCTGTGGCGACATGGGACAGCTGATTGTATTGAAATCAGGCTTGATTCCGTTGACCCGACCTATCACGATTCGTCAGTACCAAATCAGCCAATAAGGCGTAATTTGTGGTCTATTTAGTTGACTTTTTTATAGAATTATTAGTATATTTGTCATTCAAAAAATTTTAAACTTTTAAAGTAATTAGTTGAATTATTTCAATGTTTACGCCTAAGAAAAATACTATTTAAACAAAACATTAACTTACAATGAAGAAAATGAAATCGTGGCTTTTGGGAGTTGGTTTGTTGTTAACCAATTTGGCTTTCGGGCAAACAATTCAGGAGGGTTTACATATGTTGGACCGCCATCAGCCAAGTCGGGCGAAACAGGTTTTTGAGAGTTTAGTTGCAGCTCAACCTACTGGAGAAAACTATTTCTATTTAGGTTACTATTATTTGAATCAACGTGATTGGGATAATGCTCGGAAAACATTCGAAGCGGGTAAGGCTGCAGATCCGAAGAACTATTTGAATCAAGTTGGTTTGGCTTCAATTTTAGTTGGCCAAAATAAGGTCAATGAAGCAAAGGTTGACTTTGACCGTATTCTTGCTGAGACGAAGAATAAAAACATTGATGTGATGTACCGCATTGCTGAGGCATATACGATGTACTACATCTTAGGAAAGGAAGAGTCTTTCAATGCGGCCAACAATGACCCAGCGGAAGCGATTCGTTTGATTGATGCGATACAAGATCGTATGATGAAGGATAAAAAGTTGCCAACTGCAGAACATTACATTGTGAAAGGGGATGCATTTTTGATCAAGAATGATGGGGGTAATGCTGTAACAGCTTATGAAAATGCGATTGCGCAGGAGCCTCGTAACATCAAGGCAAAAGTGAAGATTGGTACGGTTTATTTACGTGGTAAAAACTACAAGGAGACGCAGTCAAGATATAAAGAAGCAATTGATTTGGATTCCAACTATGCTCCTGCCTTACGTAAATATGGTGAATATTTGATCGTGGGATCCCAATACAAAAATGCATCTCGTTATTTCCGTCGTTATTTAGAGCGTGCTGAAGCAACACCACAGGTTACTTTAGAGACGGCTAAGTTATTGTTCTTATCAAAGGATTACGAGGGTGCGATGAAGTTTACGGATGAAGCGGATAAGAAAGGTGTGAAAGACAATGATATTTACCGTATGCGTGGATATTCTAACGTTGAAATGGGTAAATTCCAAGAAGGTATTGACAACCTAGATGGTATGGTTAAGAGTGGCGTTAAGCCTTATTTTATGGATGATTTGTATTTTGGAAAAGGATACCAAGGTTTAGGAAAGGATTCACTTGCGATCGTTTACCTTGAGCGTGCTGCTCCATTGGATACGAACAATAACGTGTATTCAATCATCCACGATGTTCGTTATAAGCAGAAGCGTTACGCGGATGCGGCAGTTGCGGGTATGGGTGCTATTCAATGGAAAGTGAAGAAAGCTCAATCTGTGGGTTCAGGTGATTATTTCAAAGTTGCAATGGACTATTACTTAACTGCAGCGTTCATGAACAAGGCGGACACTGTAGGGCGTCCCGCCATGGCGATGCGTGCGGACACCTTGTTTGCAAAAGCGCTTCAAATCAATGACAAATGGCCTCCATTCTACATCAACCGTGCTCGTGCCAACAACCTAATTGATTACACGGGAACGAAATGGTTAGGAGCTCCTTATTATGAGAAATTCTTAGCTGCTGTGGAAACACAACGTGCTGAAAAGGGTCAATACAAAGAAGATAAGAACCAATTATTTGAAGCCTACAAGTTCTTAGGTGGATATAATTTGTCGGTGACCAAGGATGAGGCTAAAGTGAAAGATCTCTTCACGAAGGCCCAGGAAATTAAGGCGGATGATCCGGATATCAAGGCCTACTTTAATCCGACCCCGGCACCTACTGGCGCGCCGGCGGTACCTAAAAAATAATTTAATTAGAAGCCCAGCAATGGGCTTCTTTTTTTTAAACCATTTACATCATGGCATTTGCATTAATTACGGGAGCAAGTAAGGGAATAGGAAAAGAGATTGCCAACGAATTGGCATTGAAGGGCTATGATTTGCTCCTTATTGCTCGAAACTCATACGAACTTCAAATGGTGAAAGAGGAGTTCGAAAAAAAATACGGTTTAAATGTCGATTACCTAGTAGCCGACTTAGCGGAGGCAGGTTCTGTCGATCGTATCGTTTCCTGGGTAGAGGAAAAGAAAGTTGATTTGCGAATATTGGTCAACAATGCTGGCTATGGTTTAGTAGGGCAATTCGAAACATATACGTTCGAGGAGAATCAGAAAATGATGCAAGTGAATATGAACGCCTTGGTGGAGATGTGTCAAAAATTCTATCCTTATTTAGTAGGGAAGGGCCAGGCATATCTATTAAACATCGCGAGTTCGACCGCTTATCAAGCAATTCCAAACATGAGTCTTTATGCGGCAACGAAGGTCTTTGTTTTGAACTTCTCAAGGGGTTTACATCACGAATGGAAAAGCAAAGGCATTTCCGTAACGGTAGTGAGTCCGGGGGCTACGACGACCAATTTCAATGATCGGGCAAACTTGCAGGAAAAAGCACGTAAGGCGGCGGAAAAGATTACCATGACGCCTGAAGTTGTCGCAAAGATGGCTGTCGACGGAATGTTCGCTAAAAAGATCGAAGTGATTACTGGTGTGGTGAATAAACTTGGCGCATTCTTGGCTTGGGTTGCACCGAAAGCGATGAGCGAAAAAATTGCCAAAGGAATTTACGAATAAGTAGAAAGGCCAGCAATGCTGGCCTTTTTTTGTCGGGATGACAGGATTTGAACCTGCGACCACACGCCCCCCAGACGTGTACGCTACCGGACTGCGCTACATCCCG
>JBDKFF010000124.1:0-3378 GCA_039798865.1 Bacteroidota bacterium | reverse complement strand
ACGTGGGAGCCTTGGGTTGGAATGGTTTCTTAACCTTTGCCATGTTGTACTGGTTGGTCCCTCGCATTTTCCAAACTACGCTGTTTTCTGAAAAATTAGTTAAAACCCACTTTTGGATTGGAACGATTGGAATTGCCTTATATGCCATTCCGATGTACATCTCTGGATTTACACAAGGAATGATGTGGAAACAATTTACCGAAGAGGGAACCTTGCAATATGGTAACTTCTTGGATACCACATTGCAAATTTTACCCATGCACATGATGCGTGCGGTGGGTGGAACTTTGTACTTGGTTGGAGCTATCATCATGGCTTACAACTTGTTCAAGACGATGGCACAAGGGACATTATTAGCAGATGAAGCGGCAGAAGCAGCAGCATTGTCGGTGACAGAGGAAACCGAGAAGGGAGCACACTGGCACCGATGGATAGAGCGCAAACCGATACAATTATTGGTTGCATCCTTGATTATGATTTTGGTGGGATCCTTGGTGGAATTGATTCCTACATTTATGGTCAAATCAAATGTACCAAGCATTGAGGCGGTTCAACCTTATACCTCCTTGGAATTAGAGGGTCGAGATATTTATATCCGTGAGGGTTGTGTGGGATGTCACTCACAATTGGTACGTCCTTTCCGTTCGGAGACGGAGCGCTATGGTGAATTTTCGAAATCAGGGGAATTTGTTTACGATCATCCGTTCTTATGGGGATCGAAGCGTACGGGACCTGATTTGCATCGTGAAGGAGGTAAATACCCCGATTCGTGGCATTATCACCACATGCGTGATCCTCAATCCATGTCGCCGGGTTCGATTATGCCATCCTACGATTGGTTATATGAGCAGAGTCTAAATACAAGTCAGACGCAGGACAAATTGAAGGCCATGAAAAAATTGGGGGTACCCTATGATGAAAGCCAAATCCAGCATGCGGTTGCCGATTTAACGACGCAATCCAAGGAAATTCAGGCTCGATTGGCCGCTGAAAAGATTAAAGTAGGAGCGGACAAAGAAATCATTGCTTTGATTGCTTACTTACAAAGATTAGGAACAGACATCGCTAAAAAATAAACTATGTTCAAGCAATTTATATCGAATATCCCAGGAGCTGACTCTTACATGATATTCTCTTTATTGACCTTCATGGTATTTTTTACCGCGGTAGGCATCTACATGTTTTGGATGGATCGCAAGCATTTGGATCGGATGAAAAATCTACCCTTTGAGAAATAGCGAATCGTTAAACAGAATTAAAATTGATTATTATGGCTTTAACATTGATGGAAATATGGCTGATTAGTTTGATCTTCCTAACGGGGATCATCATTTTGGTTGTGACTTTACAACTGAACGCAGCAGTCAAGAAACTAACTCACAATCCCGCTGTTTTCCAAGAGGAGGAATTATCTTGGTGGGAGAAATTTAAGGGCTTGAAACCTTTGGAGCAAGAAGGGGAGTTATTAATGGAACATAAGTACGATGGCATTGCGGAATTGGATAATCCTACACCGCCCTGGTTTATGTATTTGTTTTACCTCACAATCCTCTTTGGCGTCATTTACTTAGGCTATTATCATATCTATCAAGATGGAAATATTCAGGAATCTGAATATAAAAATGAGGTAGCCATCGCAGAAAAGGCACGTGAAGCCTACATGAAACAATTTGCAAATTCAGTTAATGAAGATAATGTTAGCGCATCTACGTCAGCGAAAGATTTAACAGAGGGTTCTCAGATTTATTCAACAAATTGCGTAGCTTGTCATGGCGATAAGGGTCAGGGAGGCGTGGGGCCTAATTTGACGGATAAATTTTGGATACACGGAGGTGGCATCAAGGATTTATTTAAGACCATTACGCATGGCGTACCCGAAAAGGGAATGATTGCTTGGGAAAAAACATTGAATCCTTTGCAGGTGCAAAAAGTAGCTTCCTTTATTTTAACGCTACAAGGAACGAATCCTGCCGGGGCCAAAGAACCACAAGGTGAAGAAGTGAAATAATCGATAAACCCTATACACATGAAAAAGAACGTCGGCAAAATGGATCGCATCGTACGATTCGCTATCGCAATTACTTTGATCATTTTAGCCTATGCAGGAATTATTCCTTCGTTTCTAAGTCTTGCGACTTATGTTGTGGCTATTTTAATTGCTTTTACGGGAGTGTTTCGAATTTGTCTGTTGTACAAACCCTTTGGAATCAGCACCTGTCGAGAGAAATCCCCTTTCTAAAATTTTAATAAGGTCCGATTTCTCGGACCTTCTTTTTTATGTCCCAGTTTAGTATTGAAAATGATGATTTTCGTAATCATCTCTATAACCAGAGCAAGGATGGTAAACGCCTGTGGATTTATCCGGGACGTGTCATTGGTCAATTTTATCGATATAGGAGCTATGTCTCCTATGTCTTGTTAGCGCTATTATTCGGTTTGCCGTGGTTGGAGCATAAGGGCCAACCCATCTTTTTATTCAATGTCTTAGAAAGAAAATTCATTTTCTGGGGCGTACCTTTTTTCCCTCAGGATTTTCATTTAGTGGCCTTGGGCTTGGTTTGTTTCCTAATATTCATCAGTCTGTTCACCGTGCTTTTTGGTCGGATCTGGTGTGGCTGGGCTTGCCCTCAGACGATTTTCATGGAAATGCTTTTCCGGAAGATTGAATATTGGATTGAGGGAGATGATAAGGCTCAAAGACGTTTGAATGAATCGCCTTGGACTCAGGAGAAAATCCTTAAAAAAGGGAGCAAGCATACGCTGTTCGTCCTACTTGCCTTCACGATTTCAAATACCTTTTTGATGTACCTTATTGGTAAGCAAGAATGGTTACAAATCGTGCAAGGAAATCCGTTGGAGCATATCAAAGGACTTTCCGCGATGCTCATTTTCACAGCCGTGTTCTATTTTGTATTTGCCCGGTTTCGTGAGATGGTTTGTATGGTGGTTTGTCCATATGGCCGACTGCAAGGCGTTTTATTAGATAACAATTCCATTTTTGTTCAATATGATCACAAGCGTGGTGAACCCAGAGGAAAAGTTAATAAATCGGAAACCAAAGGGGATTGCATTGATTGTCACTGGTGTGTGCGCGTTTGTCCCACGGGCATTGACATTCGAAACGGCAGTAACCAGTTGGAGTGCATCGGTTGCACCGCCTGCATTGATGCCTGTGATGCAGTCATGGAAAAAATCGAGAAGCCCCAGGGACTCATCCGTTATGATTCATTGAATGGGGTCAATTCAGGGACCAAACTTAAATTTAACCTACGCATTGGTGCCTATACGACCGTCTTGTTGTTGATTCTCGGGATACTCGGTTACTTATTAATTACTCGTCGAAATTGGGAATCCACGTTATTGAGAACGCCCGGCATG
>JBDKFF010000123.1:0-9685 GCA_039798865.1 Bacteroidota bacterium | reverse complement strand
CCTTGGGATTTGAATCACCCCAGGTTTTATCCAACTCAATCGACATCCGTTGGGACTCATTAAATGCGACACCCCAGGGCGAGTGTACCGCATTGGTCGCTACCAAAATCAAGTTTTGAATCAAATCCGGATGAATGATGGCCCACTCAACAGCTTGCTGACCTCCCATCGACCCCCCGATGCAGGTCTTGATGCGCTTAATTCCTAATTCCTTTCGCAATAATTCGAAGGAGTGCACCACATCTCGAATCGTAATATCCGGGAATGAGCTGTAATAGGGTTCTCCTGTTTGCGGATTCACCGACAAAGGCCCCGTCGAGCCATAATGCGAACCCAAAATATTTACACAAACAATGAAATTATTCTCAGGATTGAACAATTTACCCGGACCCACCAAGCCTTGCCACCAATCTGCCACATCTTGACTACCCGTAAATGCATGGCAAATCCAAATCACATTGTCCTTCGCCGCATTCATTTGACCCCAGGTTTGATAAGCCAAATCAAGTTGGGGCAAAGATGCTCCGCTCTCTAAGGGAAAAGTATGGGGATAGTGATAGTGTCTAAATTCTGCTTGCATCATCAAAGCTTTATATTTCCCTAAACAGGCAAACGCCTGGGGTAGGAATTAGCACCGGGGTCAAATTTTGACGGGTTGCCAGAAGATCAATGAGCCTAGTCTCTCCCTTCTTCTTTATAATTCAATGCCTCACAGCGACTGAACGAGGAGACAAAGTAAACCATGAAATCAGGAAATTCCAAAATTCTCTTGATATTTGCCCCATGAAACAACTTATTCTCGTTTACGTCGGAATAGCAGCCATCCTTTACGGAATCAATCAAAGTCCCTGGGCACACATCCTTCATCCCAATATTTCCTTTATCCTTGTTTTTTTAGCATTTCAATCCTACCTAACCTATAGCATCGCACAAATTGGCTTAAAAGATGGTAAAGAGAAATTCATTCAGTTTCAAATGATAAACCTAACCATACGCTTCATATTAAGCCTTTCATTCATTGGATTTTTCGCCTATTCAGGCACCCCCCAGATTTTCTTATTCGTAATCAACTTTTTTGTACTCTATTTATGTAGTGCAAATTTTGAAATAATTGGGTTGCTTCGTAACTTGCGACGTTTTTAGAAAAGACTGATAAAATTTTTCTTTTTTTTTCTGCCCAAAACTCAGCTAATCAACGAATTAGCGAATCAATTGAAAACAATATAGTAAAAGCAAGAATTACGATGCCGATTAAGACTTTTTTCAAGAAAATGTATTTTTCAAATATAATCCTCGGATTATTATTCAGTTTTTCAAGCTTTTCTTTGCTTGCCAACGAGGGTGAGGCGGCACACGATACTACCCAAGCGCATGCCGACACGGCAGCACATGCTGCAGCACCTGCTGCGCATGAAGCAGAATCCACCAAATTCGATCCAGGTAAACTAATTTTGCATCACATTGCTGATGAGCATGATTGGCATTTCTTTACCATCGGACATTTTCACGCGACATTACCCTTGCCTTGCATCGTTTACACCGCATCACAAGGTCTTCAAGTATTTTCATCGGCTAATTTCAAAAACGAACACCACGAAGAAATTCCATACAACGGCTTCGTATTAGAACACGGCAAAATCCATGCAGAAAATGGCGAGAAGGTATACGATTTCTCCATTACTAAAAACGTAGCCTCTTTATTAGTTTCAGCAGTATTATTGTTGACCATCTTCATCGGAATCGGCAAGCGCTACAAAGAAAATCCGCACCGCGCACCCAAAGGAATCCAATCGATGTTCGAACCGATTATCATCTTTGTACGTGACGAGATCGCCAAAAACAACATCGGAGAGAAGCATTATCGCCGTTTTATGCCGTATTTATTGACGGTATTCTTCTTCATTTGGTTTAATAATATGTTGGGCTTGGTTCCAGGTGGGGCCAATTTAACAGGTAATATTGCCGTTACCTTAGTTTTAGCGATTATCGCCTTCTTCGTGACCAACTTCAATGGTCGGTCAACGTATTGGACGCACATTTTCGCAATGCCAGGTGTACCGAAATGGATGTTGGTGATTTTAACACCTGTTGAAATCGTCGGTATTTTCATGAAGCCATTCTCCTTGATGGTCCGTTTGTTTGCGAACATCACGGCAGGTCACATCATTTTATTGAGTTTAGTTTCCTTGATTTTCATTTTTGAAAATGCGGCATTGGGTCTAGCAGTAGTTCCCTTCTCGCTTTTCATGAACGTGATCGAGCTGATTGTTGCCTTTATTCAAGCGTTTATCTTTACGATGTTGGTATCAACGTACATCGGAGCGGCGGTTGAGGAGCATCATCATTAATAATTTGTATTTTTTTTAATTTATATAAACCCAAATCGTATGTCTATTTTATCGATTTTATTAGAAGTTTCTGTAGGTCTTGGTCTTGCAGGTATCGGTGCTGGTTTAGCTGCTTTAGGAGCTGGAATGGGTATCGGTCGTATCGGTGGTTCTGCAATGGAAGCTATCGCTCGCCAACCAGAAGCATCTGGAAAAATTCAGGGTGCGATGTTGATCGTTGCTGCCTTCGTTGAGGCGGTTGCGTTATTCGCTGCTGTAATTTGTCTATTGGTAACTTTGAAATAAGAAACCAATCGAATGAGCCCAAGGGTTAGCCTTGGAATACTCGTTCAAAAAACTTGAAACGCAATTTGGAATGCATTAGGCGCCAAATTGCGTTTTTCAACTCGATTTATAAAAAATAAAAATACTATGGAGTTAATCACCCCAGACTTTGGACTTATCTTCTGGCAATTACTTGTCTTTGGAATTTTGTTTTTCCTATTAGCCAAATTTGCTTGGAAACCTATCATTCAATCGTTAGCCGAGCGTGAGCAATCCATCGACGAAGCGATCAAATTATCTGAAACAACACGTGCTGAAATGGCCGAGTTAAAGGCAGGTAACGAACAATTAATCGCATCAGCTCGTGCTGAACGTGACGCCTTAATTAAGCAAGCAAAAGAAGCATCGGATGCAATGATTGCGCAAGCGAAATTAGACGCTCAAACAGCCGCTAATCAAGAAATCGAAAAAGCACGCGTTGCCTTCGAACAAGAAAAAGCGAGTGCAGTTGCTGCTATTCGTAAAGAAGCAGCTACCCTTTCGTTAGATTTAGCGGAAAAAGTATTGAAAAGCCAATTAAAAGACAAAGCAGCTCAGGAGAAATTAGTCACTGAGTGGATGGCTGACGTTAAATTATCTTAATCGAAACGACTATGTCAGAATTAATTGTCGCTCACCGTTACGCTAAATCACTACTCGACTTCGCCATAGAAAAAAATGCGGTAGAAGCTGTAGCTAAAGACATGATTGACTTCGCAGATACATGCGAAGGAAGCTATGATCTAGTATTAGCGCTGAAGAGCCCAATCATCAAGCATTATACCAAGTTGGCCATTTTAGCCAAGCTTTTTAAGGATAAATTCAATCCAGTTACTTACGGTATCTTCGTGATTATCACGAACAAAAACCGTGAGCAAATCCTGCCAGCTGTTGCCAAGGAATTCATTTCCATGTACACAGATTACAAAGGAATTCAAAAAGCAACGGTAACGACTGCTTCTTCCCTAACGGCAGAACAGAAAGCAAGAGTGTCTAAAATTGTCAAAGATTACACAGGTAAAGAAGTAGAGTTGATCGAGAAAATTGATGAAAGTCTTATTGGAGGTTTCATCTTGAAGGTGGGTGACCAACAAATCGACGACTCGATTAAGCGGAAACTCAATGATTTAAAAGTTTCTTTAGCATCTTAATTGAAAAGGCCTTGGAAACAGGGCCTTTTTTGTTCCTCTCCCCCATGAAAAAATTCTCGCTTTTTACCGGATCTTTAATCGCAGCTTTATCTGTCGCATTGGGCGCCTTTGGAGCCCATGCTTGGAAAGATTATTTACGGGCGATTAATCGATTAGAGACCTTTGAAACGGCGGCGCGGTATCAAATGTATGGAGGACTTATTCTGATTCTGCTCGGGGTTTGGCAGATGCAAATCTCCAATAAATTCTTGAAAACGGCGGGATATCTAGTGTTTACGGGGAGTATCATCTTCCCAGGCTCCCTGTACCTGATCTGTATCACACAAAATGTCCTTTGGGGTGCCGTAGCTCCGCTTGGCGGATTGGCCTATATCACAGGGCTAGGATTAATGGCCTACGCAACGTTGAAACAGTAATTAGTGACGCATCACTAATTCAAGGCTATTCCAAACAATCTCTCCCATCGTCTTGCATTGCAAGAAACGTACATCATCGTAATGTTTCGCTAATTCGGATTTCAATTGTTCGATATTCTCGGGTGGTGCAATTTCGTCTTTGGACATCACGGTCATGAGATCGGAGACACGTTGGCTCTCCGACTTCAAACGGCTCGCAATCATAGACCGCTCCTCGATCTGGTATTGCCAAACCGACTCAGGGGTCATGTATTTCATACCTAATTCAATCAAGGCATTGTTTTGCTTGAAATATTGGGGCATGTAGACCGATTTCTTCCCCTCATAACACTGTTGGTCAAAGTCAATCGGTCGGATCCGATAGTAAATCTCCTCAAAATCAGGATTCGTAATAATCACAAAATTGGCACTATGCATATCTCCCAACAATTGAACCAAACAACGTTCGTTGAACTTGACAAACTCTTTGGCCAAACGAATGGGGGATTCTAAATCTTTCTCAAGATCTTGTTTTAAAAATGCATCTCCGGGAATACCTGCGATATGCTCCTCGACTAAGGTATTATCGTAAGTCACGTAGTTAATTCGATTGGGCGATAAAATATGTTCCAATTCCAATCCATAAACCCGTGAAGCATCCGCTATTTTAATGTAGAAATAATCGAAATTATCATTCACGCGATTCACAATGCGAATACGAAAAGGATGCGTATTCCCATAGGTACAATAATCCACGCGATCAATGACCAAGTGTTTGATAACCTCCTCGTTTCCATCCGTCTTTAAATCGGCATAAATTTGTTTCAAGGACTCATAAACCTCCTCCTGATCTGAAGGAGAATAAAAGACCGATTCCCAGAGCGTATCCTGCCCATTCTTATCGTACAGTACAATGGCATTTTCATAGCGCAATAAATCCTGGTAGGATATATTCATCGCATGCTAGCGGTTGTATTTATGCAAATAACGGCGCAACTGGTTATTAATCCGAAAAGGGGACTTTTTCTTGGAAATCAGAGCCATTATTCGACGTAGTCTAAAGATTTACCGTAGGTCTCTTTTAATTGGGAAACGGAAAAAATCGCTAAAGAAAAACACAAGACCCCTACATAGGCAGCTGCATGCAATAGGCCAACAGATGGAATTAACGATTTAAATAATAAGGAAATAGGTATCAAGGCTCCACGAACAAAATTAGGCACCGTAGTAGTCACGGTCATGCGAACATTCGTTCCAAACTGCTCGGAAGAGAAAGTCAAAAATACCGCCCAATATCCACCAAAAAAGCCCAATAAGGTAATCATTAGATAGGCATGAGAAGTCGTTATGTTTGACATTCCAAATAAATAATAGATACAAATCCCCACAGCGATGAATAGGTAAATCAAAACAGATTTACCCCGACTCTTTAACCATTGACTCAGAGCACCTGAGGCAAAATCACCTAAGGCTAATCCCAAATAACAATACATGATCGCATCACCCCCACTGATCTTTCCGTCTATCCCGATGAGGGCAGAAATCTCAGGAGCTGAAAAAACCAAAATTCCGATAATGTACCAAATGGGCAATCCCATCAAAATGCAATACAGGTATTTCTTAAAAATAGCTGGCGAAGAAAATAATTGAAAGAAATTCCCTTTCTCTACATCCGCATCCATGTGCGAATACATCGATGATTCAAAGGTGCCTAAACGCAAAAGCAATAAGGCCAACCCCATTCCGCCACCAATAAAATAACAGGTTCTCCACCATTCGGGATCCGGGCTCAATCCTGCAATAATAGGGGCAAACACGGCACCTGCAGCTCCAACACCCGCAATAATCAAGGTGCCAATTCCTCGTTTAGAAGGAGGTAAGGTCTCATTGACCAACGTAATTCCGGCACCTAATTCCCCGGCCAATCCGATACCAGCAATAAACCGCAATAAGGCGTAGACATTCAAATCCGTCACCAAACCATTCAGTGCGTTCGCTAAGGAGTACAACAAAATAGAACCAAATAAAACAGACTTTCGTCCTTTCTTATCCCCGTAAATCCCCCACAAAATTCCGCCTAACAACATCCCTCCCATTTGAATATTCATCAAATTGAGACCCTGATTTAACAGTTCGGGGCCTTTTAAGCCTAAACTCATCAGACTCGGGTTTCGTACGACTGAGAATAAGATTAAATCGTAGACATCGACAAAGTAACCGAGAGCGGCAACTGCGATGAGCATTTTGGCTTTGGAAGAAATTGTTTCGTTTTCCATACTAGCGAGAAAGCATATCAGACCGATGAGAGTCCAATTTTAGAAATATAAAAAGTAAAATGGTGAAAGACCAAAGTGACGATCCCCCATAACTAAAAAATGGCAATGGAATTCCCATAATGGGCATCAGACCAATGGTCATGCCAATATTTACCAAGAAGTGAAAGAATAATACCCCGACCACCCCATAGCCATAAGCCCGGGCGAAACGAGAGCGCTGCAAATCTGCCAAATACATCAAACGCCACAAAAAGACTAAAAATAAGATAATGATTCCGGCTACTCCGATAAACCCAAATTCCTCTCCAATGGTACAAAAAATAAAGTCAGTACTTTGCTCCGGAACAAAATCAAATTTAGTTTGTGTGCCCCCTAAATAACCCTTGCCCCAAAAACCACCGGATCCGATGGCAATTTTCGACTGAGTTACCTGATATCCGAGTCCGCGTGGATCAAAATCTGGATCCAACAAGACCTTAATACGATTGCGCTGATGCTCTTTTAACACATGGTTTACAACCCATTCAACCAACATGGCAAGTGTCATAATGACCGTTATTCCCAATGCTGCCTTTACGTAGGTTTGATACATACGTTGTAAATAAATCGGCATGGCTAAGATTAACAGGCCAGCCAAAATAAGGAGGAGAATAAAAATCGTTAATGGTTTCAAAATCAACGCACTGACAAACAAAAAAATCCCACCCAACAAGAGGCCAGGATATTCTCCAGGTAGCCCTTCTCGATACAATAGAATGATAAAGGATACATAAACCAAGGCAGATCCCGTTTCATTGGAGGCAACAATGAGTACGATGGGTAGCCCAATAATCAATGCTACTTTCCATTGATCTCGAAAACGGACTAAACTCACCTGCGGATCATTCAAATATTTAGCAATTAACAGGGCGGTCGCCGTTTTGGCAAACTCAGCGGGTTGAATAGTCGCTGTTCCTACCTTAAACCAAGAATGTGAGCCGTTAATGGTGACGCCCAAAAATGGAACGAGAATCAAAAGCAAGATAAATAAGCCATAGATTACCGGAGCAAAAGACTCAAAAAAGCGATAATCTAAGGCAAAAATGAACATGATCAAAACCATACTAGCCCCGATCCAAATAAGTTGTTTCCCCGCATTGGAGGTATAAAAAGCGGGATCAAATAAGCTAAGCGGAGCTTCAGGATTGTATACAGCTGAGTAAACACTCATCCAGCCTAACAAGACAAAAAGTGCGTACAAACCGACGCTCCACCAGTCCAACCGACTTGCCATATTTCCAGATGATTGACTCATTTTCGTAAACTATCGCTCGTGTTTTTTTTGATCGGACGATTGTATGTCACATTCGCCAGGTAACTCATATTCATAAATTTCGTTTCAACTGCCTTGCGATCGACCCGACCTTTCAAATATTTCTCCACAATTAATGAGGCAATCGGAGCCGCTGCAAATCCCCCAAATCCGGCATTTTCTACGAAAACCGCGATGGCAATTTTGGGATTATCTTTGGGCGCAAAGGCAATAAAAATAGAATGATCTTTTCCTTTTTGATTCTGTGAAGTTCCCGTTTTACCACACATGGTAATATCCGGAATACGTCCATCCGCTCCAACGGTCCCATGCAGAACCGCATCTTGCATACCCCGGATGACCACAGGAAAATACTTGGCATCAACCCCCACAGAAATAGGATTTTTGTAAAAAGGATCAATCGTACGTTTCTCCCCGATTCCTTTCACGAGGTGCGGCGGAATATACCAACCTCGGTTTGCAATGATCGCAGCAAAATTAGCCATTTTAAGAGGGCTTACGACCAATTCACCTTCCCCAATACTCAACGAATAAATATTCGAGAATTTCCAGGTATTCTCCCCTTTATAGACACGATTGTAATAGTCGACATTGGGTAAAATTCCCTTTTTCTCATTACTCACGTCAACCCCCAATTTGCGCCCAAATCCAAAGTTGGCCACCAACTCTGACCAACGCTGCAAACCTTGCGCCGAACGTTCATAGGTATCCCCTGTGGTTCCATCATACAAAATTTTACGAAATGCGTGGTAGAAATAAGGATTGCATGACCACTGAATTGCATTATGCAAATCGTTGTGAGATGTGTTGTGTGCGTGACACTTAACGGGTGCTCCTGCATGACCAAAAACGGAGTTCTCAGAAATAATGCCAAGCTGTTGGCCCACTAATGCCTGAACTAATTTAAAAGTCGACCCCGGCCGGTAATACGCGGATGGCGGTCGATTAATCAAGGGTTTCAAAGGATCAAGCGCAAGTTTCTGATAATATTTAGAGAAGTTTCGCCCTGCTAACAAACTAGGGTTATAGGATGGTGCCGATACCATGGCCAAGATTTCTCCCGTAGACGGTTCTATAGCCACCACACTACCCACCTTATGCATCATCAAACTATCCGCATACTCCTGCAATCGTATATCAATACTCGTATATAAATTCCGGCCGGCAACAGGATCCACATCCAGTTTCCCCTTTTTATAATCCCCCTTTTCGACCCCATTGCTATTGACCATTCGGTACTTTACACCCCGCTGTCCACGTAAAACATCTTCGTAATAGGACTCTAATCCCGAAATACCGACGTAATCACCCTGCCGATAATAATCATCCCGCTGATCTTTCAGGGAATTTGGATTAATTTCAGCCACATAGCCTAAGGCATTCGAAAAAGCATTGGATTGGTAGGTCCGAAAGGCCGTGGTCGTTATCGAAAAACCCGGGTAGTCCACCATGGCATCTTGAATACGCGCAAAGTCCTCTTTCGTTAAATGTTTAATAAAAAGCGAGGGCTTAACCCTTGAATAGGCATAGGCTTGTTTCGTCACCGAATCAAAATAGCCTCGGGTAACTCCGAATAAGCGACAAAAGCGATTCGTATCCTGCACAACCGCTTTACGTGGTGTAATGTAAACATCATACACCGGCGTATTGTAGACAATTAATTTACCATGACGGTCATAAACCTCGCCTCGAAATGGTACTTGAATAATTTTCCGAATGGCATTATTATCCGCCGCCTTCTCATAAGTATCATCCAATAATTGCAGATAAAATAATTTTCCGATGAACACCAAACCAATGCTCACAAATACCAAGAAAAGAATCAGACGGCGACCTTCGAACACGCGCAGGTGAAATTAGATGAAAAATAATCCCAATTTACGGAATAAATACGAATTAT
>JBDKFF010000122.1:0-2500 GCA_039798865.1 Bacteroidota bacterium | reverse complement strand
TATTAAATAGAAACCTTAGCTTTGAAACACCATTGAAAGATGCCTTGAAAATGGGATTTTTGTCTTTTGATGCAACCCAAGTAAGTACCAATGATGTGGATTATCCCATCGATGTGGTCGTTTACGAAAAAGGAAGTTACAAGGCCAAAGAGATTCGACTGCACAAAGAAGACATGCAAAAAATCTCCGATGATTGGAATTTGGCGCTACGTAATTCACTCGAAAGCATCGAAGAATACTGGATGAAAAGCTTACTGACTTTGCCCTCCAATGATCGCTAAAATCCAACACAGCCTTCATTATCAATACAGCGAACCCGTAACCTTGGATCCGCATATCCTGTATTTACACCCCAGGAAAAGTTCCCTGTTGACAGTTCAGTCATTTGAATTGCGCATTGACCCCCAACCCGTTCAAATTTCGAAGAACTTGGATCCAGAGGGCAATACGCAAAATATCTTGTTTTTCAAGGAGCCAACGCAATACCTAGACATCCGTATGGAAACCCAAGTGGAAACAACGGAATTCAATCCATTTGATTTCGTTTACTTTCCCTTTGAGAGCAAACGATTGCCGATGCGCTATTCGGATTCGTATTTGAAAACATTAAGCCCTTACCTTGGATTGGAGGGAATTGGGGCAATTGTGGAGCAAACGGCACGCCAACTCGCCTCTCAGGTTCAATATGAAACCTCCGCTTTTTTGATGCAAATCAATGAATTCATCTTCAAAAATTTCGCCTATGAAATTCGTGAAGAAGGTGCGCCAAATACACCTGAGCATACATTAATGAGTCGGAAAGGTTCATGCCGTGATTATGCCGTTCTTTTCTCAGCGCTTTGTCGGGCCATGGGACTCGCCACCCGCTTCGTTTCCGGCTATTACACGGGCGTGGCTCCCGTGGATGTTCCGAATCAAACGCACCATTTACATGCTTGGGTAGAAGTATTTTTACCGGGAGGCGGATGGAGAGGTTATGACCCTACCCAACACGAAGTTGTGTCCGGAAATCACATTCCTTTGGCAGCGTCATGTCTACCCGAAGAAATTACACCGGTTTATGGGACTTATCGAGGGGCAGCCACCTCGATTTTGACAACAAACGTATTTATCGAGCGAATTTAGCCGACCAATAATTGGGCTAAGAGATAATCGGCAATCAAGATTGCGATACAGGCATTGGTCACGGCAGCGGTACTCGCCTTTCCTACTTCATAGGCTCCACCTTTCGTGTAGAAACCTTGAAAAGCTGCAATAGTAACCACAAGAAACCCAAAAACAACCGATTTAATCAAGGCGAATAAAACGTAATTGGGTTTGAAGGCAAACTGAAGGCCGTAGATATATTCTTGTTGGGTCACTGCACCTGTCAACCAACCCGCCAAATACCCCCCGTAAATTCCAAGAAAACAAGCCATGGTCACTAACATCGGGAAGGTTAGCATCGCTGCAATCATTTTTGGAAGAACCAAATAAGAAGATGAGTTGATTCCCATTACTTCCAAGGCATCGATTTGCTCAGAAATGCGCATGGTTCCCAATTGACTGGCAATATTTGACCCAATTTTACCCGCTAAAACGACACATGTAATGGTAGGACCTAATTCCAAAATCGTCGAATCTCGCACAATGAGGCTAATGATGTATTTCGGAACAAAGGGATTATCCATATTGGCAGCCGTCTGAACGCAAGTAACCGCTCCCAAAAAGGATGCCACAATGGTCACTATAAGCATCGAATTGATGCCAATATCTTTACATTCCTGCATCATCAAAGCCCAGTATACCCGAAATTTCTCAGGATTTGTAAACAGCTTACTCAGGAAGATTAAATATTTACCTAATTTTGACATGCGTTTGAATTTAAGAACGCGCTAAGT
The DNA here is from genome assembly GCA_039798865.1 of Bacteroidota bacterium. Lineage (GTDB taxonomy): Bacteria > Bacteroidota > Bacteroidia > Cytophagales > Spirosomataceae > Aquirufa. The sequence goes on along the minus strand of JBDKFF010000122.1, from coordinate 620 downwards.
CTCAAAGATAATGAACAAATCCGTAGTTATAAGTGGAGGAAGCCAAGGAATTGGCAAGGCACTCGTAAAAAAGTTTTTAGCCGAACAATTTACCGTGTTCACTTGCTCACGTAGTCAAGCCAAATTAGATGCTCTCGCTGCGGAATTGGCGAATGATCGTCTACATACGTTTGCAGCCGATTTAAGCCAAAAAAACCAAGTACTTGATTTTGCGAATTGGGTTTTGAAGCAGACCAATCAGATCGAAGTACTCGTAAATAATACCGGTGTATTTATACCCGGCCAAATTCAAAATGAGGCAGAAGATTTACTCGAAAAAACCATCGAGACCAATTTGTACAGTGCTTATCATTTAACCCGAGCTCTATTGCCAGTTTTTCAAGGTCAAAAATCGGGTCATATCTTCAGCATCTGTTCGACGGCCTCGATTACGGCCTATACCTTAGGCGGTTCATATTGCATCAGTAAATTTGCCTTACTCGGTTTCACCAAGGTTCTCCGCGAGGAATTAAAAACCCAAGGCATCAAAGTAACAGCTATCCTACCCGGAGCGACGCTAACACCCTCGTGGGATGGCGTCGAATTACCGGAATCCCGCTTCATTCCTGCGGATGATGTAG
>JBDKFF010000121.1:0-6106 GCA_039798865.1 Bacteroidota bacterium | reverse complement strand
AATCATTGCATCGAGCTTGCCTACAAAATGGGTATACCTTGTTTGCGCTTGAACACGGGTCGGTGGAATACAATTAAGAGTTTTGATGAGTTGATGGCAAATCGCGGAATCGAGCCGATTTTACCGAGATATACGGAAGATGATGGCTATAAATGGTGCGTGGATGGGATCCAACAATGCTTGCAAAAAGCGGAGGAATGCGGCGTGTTATTGGCATTGGAGAATCATTGGGGCCTAGGCTCAACGCCCGAGGGGATGTTGCGCATTCATGATTCGGTGAATTCACCTTGGTTGGGTTTACTGATGGATACCGGAAATTTCTTGGAGAATCCCTATGATAAATTAGCGAAGATTGTGTCCAAAACCAGTTTTGTCCAAGCCAAAACCTATTACGGCGGAGGCGAATGGTATAGTTTGGATTTGGATTATGCGCGGATCATTAAGATGTTGAAGCAAGCGAATTACCAAGGCTATATTTCCATTGAGTTTGAAGGAAAGGAGCCGGGTCTAGTAGGGGTTAAGAAGAGTGTGGAGATGTTGCGAAAATATCTGTAGAGACGCTTGTTGACATTCCAAAGTAAATTTTTTAACCCCAGGCTTTAGCCTGGGGTTCAGCCGTAGGCTGACACGAGCGAGGCATTCAGGCTTGCGCCTGAAGGTCCCCAGGCTGAAGCCTGGGGTTATAAATGAGGATTGGTCTATGGGACTAGGCTTGCGCCTGATGACCCCTGGGCTGAAGGCTGGGGATATAAAAAAGAGAATGCTTTAACCCCCAGGCTAAAGCTTATTTCAACTTCGCTGCAATCCAGCGAAGGTATTTATTCAGATTCAGGTGATTGTTGATCGTGTACAATTGATCCCTTGTCCGCATGAAATTCGTTTCGTGGCCATTCCAGGAGTTTTTCACGGGTTCACCATTACGTATGTTGGTCAAGAAACGACGTAGGAATAATTCGTTCGTTACGCTATTTGACAACATTGGGGTGTAGTAAACACAATCTTTGAAATAGTAATGGGTTACCTGAGAAAAGCGGGTGGAATTCGGGTCATTCACGGCGCTACCTCCATGGACAATGTTGGATGACCAAATCAGCGCATCCCCTTTTTTGGCCAAAAACTTCGTTTTTTTATACGGTGAGGCCTCCATCAATGCCTCCATAAACGTTTCGTATTCCGGATAGTTGTCATAGGACGTGTCTGCCAACGAATTTTTGAAATGGCTGAAATTATATTCCGTCGTCTTGTGTGAACCCGGGTAATAGAATAAGGGCCCATTATCTTCCGTGATATCTTCCAAGGCCACCCAAACCCCACACATGTAACGCGCTGGCAAGGAACTAAAGTGCAAGGTGTCCGAATGTGCTTTTTGCTGGGACCCTACCTTAAAGTTCAAGGTTTGAAAGGGTATCACCTCGCGATCGTACAACATCTCCAAAACCTTGATAATCTCCGGGTGCGCCGCCATTTGTTGGACAGCGGGTGATTTCTGCCAAAGGTCTTGAATACGAATATCATTTCGAAAGGTATCAATCGGATAATCCGGGTTGAAGCCTTTCTCAAGCATATCCTTTTTGATTTCCTCAATGAGCTCCTCCGTGAATAGGTTCTGAACCACCACATAGCCATTTTCATGGTAATCCGTGGCTAATTTTGCCTGTTCGGAACTTAGATTTTTAGAAGGTAAAATCTGGTGAAAGAAAGGACTCTCCACCCAAGGTAAATTCATTGCATGCATGACCGTATCCATTTGAATAATCAGCCAAATATACAGATATTTTTAATTCCGTTGAATTCGATAGTCGTGCAGTTCGATGTCGATGCTGCCTTTGGAATTGGTTTTGCCCGTTTCTTCTGGCCGACTCGTCCGATTGATATCCGTTGCCACCCCCTTCGGAATCTTGAATTTCTTGATATCAATCTGGAATTTCATGCGGGATGGTAAGCCCAAATTTCGCTCCTCCGCATAATCAAATTCACAGGTGACAGTGCCATTCGTCCGACTCGTTATTTGAGACTTTGTCACCACGTAATCTTTCGTGTCCACCCAAATCTTGGCCAACACAATGTCTGCCTCGTTATCAGTTGGTAAGAGCGTCAGCACCTCGGTGCCTTGGTCAACCCCCGACGAAATGGCCGTGAATTGATTGGGATGGCTGAACAAAAGGGGCAATTCCGAAAATCCGTTTTTGGGGAGGATGGAGATGCCGGCCGACTTCATTTTAAAGGTCGATGGGTAGTTGAATTGTACCGTGGCTTTGACTGGTAACATCCGTATGGAGGCGATTTTCGGCTTGATGGTGGCTTTGACCTCGTAGGATTTTACTTGGTTGAATTTCTTGATCAAACGCTGCCAGGTGGCATTCGAGTTTTGGCCCAAAGACAAAAAAGGCAATAAGAGGAATAGTAGGTATTTCATTAGACCGTAATATCTTTTCGGTGAAAACTGAAGAGCGCGACGCCGACAAAAACCACATTGTGCGCAATCAGTATGTAAATGGATTGTTTGATCTGTTCCCAAGGCAAGGGATCCTCAAAAAAGGAGCGCCAAGAGGCCATGTGCGTCGTAAACAAAAAGGGACGAATGGGGTCAAAAACCGGAACATCCAAGGTCCCAATAATCGTAAATAACAAGATAATCGCCATGGTGGAGACAATGGGTCCAATCGAATTATCTGAGAAACAGGAGAGGCAAATGGACAGGGAGCTGATGGTTAATAGGGCCAAATAGGCTACGCAAAAACCACCTAGGTATCTCCAAACAATATCTTGTTCCTGCAAAATAACCAGTCCATCGGAATTCAAAACCATTAAATCGCCTGAACCAAACATCCAGCGACCAACGATGACCGCTAGGAATCCGAGCCATACGACGATCAATAAGGTGTAAAGGCTGCCAGCGAGGAATTTGGAACCCAATAATTGATTACGCGAGATGGGTTTGGTCGCTAGCATTCGCAAGGTTCCCATGGCGGCTTCCCCGGAAATTAAATCGCCGGTGACGAGGGCGACCAACAAGGGGATGTGAACGATCAACATTTGTAGGATGATGAAGGCCACTAAATTGCCATTCAAGACATCACCCTCGAATCGCAAGGTCTGCTCAAACGAGGAGGTCACGAAGGAGATCATTGACATGCCGTCTACTTTGAGGGCGAACAGGATGATGGCCACGAGTCCGGTGATTGCCGCGAGTCCCAAATAACTTCGGGGTTTCAAGGCAATCTTGATGAGTTCGTTGTAGGTGCTGTATAGGAAAATCATGAGGCCAACAAGTTAATGAAGTAATCTTCGAGTTTACGTTTTGCCTCGATCGCAAAAATAGGAAGACCGGCGGCAACGATTTGCGCGTTTAATGCCGGGATGTTTTCCTTGAGTAGGCTGATTTCGACGAATTGTTCGTTGACCTGCAGCGGCTGGTAATTTGTCTGAAGCAATTGAATGAGTTTCGGCATCGAAAGGCTGTCGGTCTGAATGCGAATAATCTGCTCGTCCTCATTGAGTAATTCGGCCACATTGCCTTCCACGATGCTTTTTCCTTGGTGGATGATAACCATGCGGTTGCAGATGAGTTCGACCTCGCTCAAATTGTGCGAGGACAGAATGATCGTTTTCTTCTGCTCGTTTTTGAGGCGTAAAATCAGGTTTCGCATGTCGATGATTCCTTGCGGATCTAAGCCCGTGGTAGGCTCGTCGAGCACAATCAGGTCGGGTTGATGCAAGAGGGTTTGGGCGATTCCGAGGCGTTGCCGCATGCCGTGCGAGAATCCCCCAACGCGGTCATTTTCCCGACCGGCGAGTCCGACGAAGTCCAGCATTTCACGGATTTCCTGCGAACTGGAGGGTTTGCCAGAGATCCGAGAAAAGAGCTGGAGGTTTTTATAGGCGGATAGGTATTTGTAAAAATCAGGTTTTTCAATCAGGCTGCCTACGCGGGCTAAAATCTCGCTTCGATGTTGCGTGATCGACTGCCCAAATAATTCAATGCTACCCTGATCCGCTTGAATCAAGGAAAGCATGCAACGCATGGTGGTACTTTTTCCGGCGCCGTTTGGGCCCAGAAAACCATAGACATCGCCGGTATTCACGGTGATGTTGACATCCTTCACGGCGTGAAAATCACCGAAATGTTTCGAGAGGTGGCGGATTTGAACAATGGGAGTAGGCATGTATTCCTAACGCCATTTGAAGAAAAATGTTTTAGGGGCGCTGAAAGCGGTAGGCGGTTTTCCAAAACTGCTTCTTCGCGGCATCATAGAGGAAGAGCTGGTAATCGCCTGATTCTAGGCTAGTTGTGTGTAGGTCCAGAAAGCTGTTGGGAAGCACCCAAGTCTGCCCCAACAGGATGTTTTTCTTGGAATTTGGTCGGAAAGGAATGTTTTTGATGTACATCTTGGGACTCTTGACGCTCCGGTAAAACAGTAGGTAATGGGGCTTGTTGAGACTTATGTTCAGCGGGTAATCCTGAATTTCAATCGTCTGATCTTGGATTTTCAATTTTACGGGGAGCAGGGGAGCTGTAAGGCATTGATTGAAATGTGAACGATCGATGAGGCTGTTTTCACTCTGCCAAATTCCTTGCTCGTAGCTGGGGCGTAAATAAGCCGCGGCGTTGTCTTGGAATTGATTGGAACAATAAAGCCAGCGGCGGTTATTATCCCAGTTGGCCCCCTCAGCGATCGCATCGTGTTTTTGCTGGTACATCGCCGGTAAGTACTGCATGTAGGACCCGGCCCAAAAAACAGCTGACAAACCGATGATGCCAAGGATTTTCCCTTTGCTGAGGCTGGGTAGGTAGATGAGGTAGAGTGCGATGGCGATGAGTGGGCTGAGGCAGGCGAAACGACTGATCATACCGAGGCCGGAGCCATCGCGGTTGGAGACGATGAGCAGGCAGTTCGCGATCAAGATGAGTAGTAAGGTGGCGCTTTGGGATTTGTAGTCTATTTTCCAAAGTCCTCGAAGCCCAAGGAGGACGAAGAGTAACCCGAGGCCCCAGGCGATTTCAGCCGGATGCCATTGGATGAACATGGCCAGGGTCCCCACGAGATTGAGGAAGAAGGGGATGGCGTGGTTGATTTCAATGGAGGCGGGTTGCACGACGCTCCCGATTTTCGACATGTAAAGGTAGCTGGCGAGTTGGAGGATAAAACTGGGTGCCAACCACATGATCTCCTTGAAACGCCGGTTGGCCAACAGGTAATACCCGATGGCGACGTAGGCCAAAACTCCGCTTCCAAAGGAATAAAAGGCCATGGCGGCGAATAGGATTGCTAGGCTTAGATTTTTGGGGCCGGGTTTGGCGATGAAGTGCAGGGCGAGTAGGGTGAAGAGGATGACTGAGCTTTGTTGGATCCCGGTCATGGCCCAGTTGGCCACCTCATAATACTGCGGTTGGAACCATAGTAGCAGGATGGGCAGGGCTTTCCACGGGGCTAATGCATGGGATTGAGTTTGTTTCCAAAGGAGCCAGGCGATGGCGGTGAGTTGGGCCAAGCTGATGAGTAGAATCCGTTGGAAGTTGATGTCTTGAAAGAGCAGGTATTGAATGCTGAGTCCGATTTTGGGGATGACGGCCATGTGGTTGTTGTCCACCATGAATAGGCTGCGCAGGAATTGGGTAGTGCTGAGATTTTTTTGTGCGAGTTGGTTGACGAAATCGATAAAATTGACGTCGTCGAGGAAGGGGCTGTTGTGGCTGAGGCGGAGGATTTGCCAAGCAAAAAGCAGGATGATTCCGCTGCCAAGAAGCCAATTGCTGAAGAGTCTCGCGTTCATGGTGGCAAGTTATCGAAATGTTTTGGGAAACTTTTTTACCATTGGATAATTCGGGTGGAAAAAACTTGTAGCCTAGGCCATAATTCGTAATTTTGTTACTCAAAATTGTATCAGTCTGCCTTGGGTTCTGTGTGACTCAGGAGGGCGAAGCCGTATTAGGCGAATTGCATTGGTATTAGATCGTTTATTTTCGGGAAAGATTCGGGTGGCTTTGCTCACTAAATTGCTGTTGAACCCGGCGAGTAGGGTCTACCTACGGGGTTTGGAGCGGGATTTGGGGGTGAGTAGCAATACGGTGCGTTTGGAATTGAATAAATTGCAGGAGATGCAT
>JBDKFF010000120.1:0-3681 GCA_039798865.1 Bacteroidota bacterium | reverse complement strand
ACACCCGCATTCAAAGCTTTTTGGTAACGCTCCTCAATGCTCAAGTTTTCCACGCCCCAAGGCATCATTTCAATGGGGCCCGTATCTGAGTTGATGATACCCTTGAAGCCTAACTTCGCTTGTAATAAATCACCGATCATCGCCTTGTTGAACGAGAATCCAACCTGTTCAAATTCCTTTCCTTTCGGAGCCGAATAATAGGGCATGATGGCTGAGGTTCCTGCTGCAATAGCTGCCTGGAATGGCTTCACATGGTAGTCGAACATGCCCCCTGGATAGTGCGCAAATTTACCCCAGTCGAAGTGTGAATCTTGTCCTCCTTCTTGTGGGCCACCGCCTGGGAAGTGTTTGGTGGTCATGGCGACCGACTTATTCGATAATTTGTTTCCTTGGAAACCTAATACGATTTGGGTAATCATTTTGGATGCCAAATCGGCATCTTCGCCGAAGGTTCCTTCCACACGGCCCCAACGAGGTTCTGTAGCCAGATCCGCCATGTACATATAGCCCTTGCGTAAACCTACCGCACGCCATTCGCTTGCTGCCGTTTCCGCAAATTTGCGCGTTAAATCGAAATCGCGCATCGCTGCTAAACCTAATTCACCCGGCCATTTCGAGAAGGATGTTAACCCCACGCTTAAACCCACTGAGGCATCCGTCGTCACGTGATTGCGTGGGTTGGACGCTACGATTGCGGGAATACCCAAGCGCGTGCTCTCGCAAAGTGCTTGTAAATTATTTGACCAGCTCGCTAAAATTGCGGGATCCGCATTGGCACGTAGGATAAAATGACGTAAGTGAAATTGCGTCACACCTTTGGTGGTGCCGGCTGCCGACATGTTCGGTGCTCCCAACGGTTTGCGGGTGAACATGTTTGTGTTTTGCACCAAATCCTCCTCGTTAAATCCATCGGTGATGGTGGTTTTCGGACCACCTCCTTGTACGCCATTGGCGAAGACGTTGTCGCCACCCATGCGGGTTGTGCTGATCAACATAAATCCCAATTTTTCCTCGAGGGTCATTTGGGATACCAAGTCTTTGACACGCACGGAAGTTGGCAAACGCCAATCTTCATATTGATCCAATTTATTATTCTTGTTTAAATCCTTAAAGGATAATTTCCCGATACGCAAGGTAGGCGATTTCATCGCCACTAACACCGGCTGTGTTTGGGCAAATAGGTTGCCTGATGCGAAAAGCAAGGCTAAGAGGATACGTGATTTCATAGGATTTTTCTTTCTTTGTATAGGAAAGCAATTCCTTACGCAATTCTAATCATATGAAAGACCCGAATGTAGATGAATTTATGCAAAATGCCGACAAGTGGCAGAAAGAGATGATTTACTTGCGTAGCATTTTGTTGGATTGTTTATTAATTGAAACCTACAAATGGCGTATGCCCATTTACATGTCCGGTTCCAAAAATGTCCTTGGAATTACGCCCCTAAAGGATCATTGTGCGCTGAATTTTTTCAAAGGAGCCTTATTGCAAGACGAAGAAAATTTGTTACTCAAACCTGGCGAACACACGCAGCTGGGTCGTTGGATGAAATTCGATTCTTTCAGCGATATACAAGCCAAAGAAGACTTGATTAAAGCCTATGTGATTGAGGCGATTGAGGTAGAAAAATTAGGTATAACACTTGAGAAACCTGCGGAGATTCCTTATCCGGAAGAGCTAAAAGAAATTTTTAAAGCGAAGCCTAGCTTGAAGCAGGCTTTCGAAAAACTGACTCCGGGTCGCCAAAGAGCGTATCTTCACTTCTTCACCGATGGGAAACAATCCGAAACACGGAAGTTGCGAATCGAAAAAAATGAAAAATATATCCTAAAAGGAATTGGTATCACCGATTGCATTTGTGGCTTGACAAAACGGAAGCCGAGTTGCGATGGATCGCACAAAGCCATCGAGAATTTTAAAAGATGACGTAAACAAGTCAGGTATCTGACGTTTGTTGATAGGTAATTTAAGCCCAACTTTGCCCCATGAATTTTGGAGAACAATTAAAGGAAATCCGTACCTCGAAGGGACTCACGCAGAATGAACTGTCTGAAAAAAGTGGTGTCGCACTTCGGACCGTGCAGCGCATGGAGCGTAATGAGGTGAAACCGAGTCTGTATTCAATGAATGCAATTGGCGAGGTGCTTGGGGTCAATTTACCTTTGTTGTATGCTCCGGATGACGAAACCGAAAAAAGAAATATCATGGAAAGTACAGACCAACAATTGTGGGCGCTCGCGAAAAGACGGGCCAAATTTAAAAGAGGAATTAGTGCCTATTCCTTAGTCATTCCGTTTTTGTGGATAATCTGGTATTTATCAACACCGCAAGAATTCCGCTTTAACCATATACCTTGGCCGATTTGGCCGATGTTAGGCTGGGGTTTGGGATTAGGCATCCAATATGTCTATGCCTATGTCATCGAGGTAGGATCCTTGGAACAACAGGAATACGACAAGCTAAAAGGTCAAAAATAGAAAGCCAGCCGCAATTTGCGGCTGGCTTTTTTCAAACCTCAAACAACCCTACTTAAATGTTACATCGAAACGGTCTAGGTTCATCACCTTAGTCCATGCGGCGACGAAATCTTTCACAAACTTGGTTTGTGCATCCTTCGTTGCATAGACTTCCGCTAATGCACGTAATTCTGAATTCGAACCGAAAATCAAATCGGCACGTGTCGCAGTTGCAACCACTTCACCTTTTTCATTTTTGCCTACATATTGTTCCTTCGCTTCGTCTGTTGGCTTCCAGGTAGTTCCCATCTCCAACAAGTTCACAAAGAAGTCATTGGTCAAGGCATCTTTCTTCGTGGTAAACACACCGTGTTTCGAACCATTGTAATTTGTATTCAACACACGCATTCCACCTGTCAATACGGTCATTTCTGGCGCAGTTAATGTCAACAATTGGGCTTTATCTACGAAGATTTCCTCTGTTGAAATCGTGTAGCGTGCCTTCGTATAGTTACGGAATCCATCGCCCATGGGTTCCAATAGGTTGAATGATGCTACATCTGTTTGCTCTTGGGAAGCATCCATACGGCCTGGCGTAAAGGGTACAGTTGTTTTCACACCTGCATTCGCTGCCGCTTTTTCAACTGCCGCTGATCCACCCAATACGATTAAATCCGCGATAGAGATCTTTTTCTTACCAGATTTAGCATTAAAATCTTTCTGAATCTTTTCATAAACAGCTAACACTTTCTCTAATTGCTTCGGATTATTAACTTCCCAATTACGTTGTGGCAGTAAGCGAATACGCGCACCATTCGCACCACCGCGGCGATCTGAGTGACGGTAAGTCGAAGCCGAAGCCCAAGCCGTCGAAACTAATTCGCTGATCGATAAACCAGCGTTTAAAATGGTCGTTTTCAAAGCTGCTACGTCTTGCGCATTCACTACTTCATGATTCAATGCAGGAATTGGGTCTTGCCAAATTAATTGCTCTTTCGGTACTTCAGGTCCTAAATACGTCGAGCTCGGACCCATGTCGCGGTGCGTTAATTTAAACCATGCTTTGGCAAAAGCCTTCGCATACAATTCTGGATTATCCAAGAAGCTACGAGAAATCTTCTCGTAAATCGGATCAGCGCGCAAGGCGATGTCCGTTGTCAACATGGTCGGTTTGTGGAAGGTATTTTTGTCAAAGGCATCTGGGATAATGTTTGCGCTATTTTT
>JBDKFF010000119.1:0-7564 GCA_039798865.1 Bacteroidota bacterium | reverse complement strand
TCCATCGTTCTGACCGAAGGAACCGAAGCGGTCATATTAGTTTCTATCGCGACCAGCTTCAACGGCTTCGATAAAAGCCCGTCCAAAGAAGGACGCAATGACGACTCGCTTGCTCAAAAACAATTGCAAGTTGCTAGTTTAATCCCATTCAAATCTTTGGTAGCCCGCCATTTAGCAGATTATCAACCATTTTTCCAAAGAGTTTCGCTTTCACTTGGGGGGAAGCCAGCTCCTGAATTACCAACCGACGAACGCCTACGCCGTTATGCGACGGGTGAATCTGATCCCTATTTAGAAGCCTTGTATTTCCAATACGGCCGTTACTTGCTGATCAGCAGCTCTCGGACACCGAAAGTGCCTGCCAACCTGCAAGGCCTGTGGAATCCGCACATCCAACCCCCTTGGAGCAGTAACTACACGATGAACATCAATGCCGAGGAGAATTATTGGTTGGCCGAAAATACCAACCTCTCCGAAATGCACCAGTCCTTTTTAGGTTTCCTCGAAAACCTCGAAAAAACAGGTCGGATCAGTGCGCAGACTTTTTACAACGCGCCAGGTTGGGTGACACACCACAACTCCGATATCTGGGCGATGACGAATCCCGTGGGGGATTTTGGAAACGGGGAACCAAGTTGGGCCAACTGGCCGATGGGGGCTACCTGGGCATCTACGCACCTTTGGGAGCATTACCAGTTTACGCAAGACAAAAAATTCTTGCAGGAGAAGGGTTATCCTTTGATGAAAGGGGCTGCCGAATTCTGTTTGGCATTCATGGTCAAAGACCAAAACGGGAAACTCATGACATCCCCGTCCACTTCGCCCGAAAACAAATTCATTACACCTACCGGATACATCGGCTCCACACTTTATGGCGGAACAGCAGATTTAGCCATGATTCGGGAATTGTTTTTGGATATCATCGCAGCACAAAACGTCCTTCAAAACGACCCTGCTTTTGTGTCGCAGGTGAAAGAAGCACTGGCTAATCTATACCCTTATCAAGTTGGCAAACTCGGAAACCTTCAGGAATGGTACCACGATTGGCCAGACCAAGATCCCAAACACCGCCACCAAAGTCATTTGTATGGTCTTTTCCCAGGCAATCATTTGACTGTGGAGGAAACTCCAAAATTGACTGATGCCGCCAAGAAAACCCTGGAAATCAAAGGGGATGAAACAACCGGTTGGTCCAAAGGCTGGCGCATCAACCTCTGGGCGCGCCTGAAAGACGGCGACCACGCCTACAAAATGTATCGCGAACTTCTCAAATACGTTGAGCCCGATGGCGTTAAAATCAATTACCAACGCGGGGGAGGAACCTATCCGAACCTTTTTGACGCACACCCTCCCTTCCAAATTGACGGAAATTTTGGAGGTGCAGCTGCCGTAGCCGAGATGCTCGTTCAGTCTACTTCTTCGAAGATTTACTTGCTTCCTGCGCTTCCGAAAGCTTGGGATTCCGGAGAAGTCAAAGGCCTAAAAACACGTGGAGGCTATACGCTCAACATGACTTGGGCCAATGGCAAAGTGAAAGACTTTAGCTTGACCCGAAAAGGCGGTGGAACCGTCGATGTGCAAGTGAATGGAGCCTGGAAAAAAGTGAAGGCCAACTAACTATTTGGCATAAATTAAAAGCCCTAACCCGAGGATGTATAAAGCCAACATGAGCTTTAGCATTCCTTGGGTTTTTGCGTCACTGCCCTCAAATTCCTTCCATACATAAATTCCCCAAAGGGCTGCGACAACCGTTGCTCCCTGACCCAAGCCATAGGAGATGGCCGTACCCGCTTTTTCGGAGGCCAAAATACTGAAGGCCATCCCCACAAACCAAATGGCGCCGCCCAACATGCCCACACCGTGATCCTTTAAACTTCCACGGAAATAATCCCCAAAGCTCACCGGCGCACCCTGAAACGGACGGTACATTTGCAAGGTGTTAAAGAGCAATGAACTGCCTAGTATCCCGACCGCAAAAAATACCAGTGCGGAATAAGGGGTCAATTTGCCCGCTTCTGGAATCGAGAAATTAATTACCATGGAATTGGCCACATACTTATAAAATAAGCCCATCATGCATCCGCTCACAACGGCAATCAGCAAACCTTTCACCGACATCCCCGTGGACCCGCGCTTCCCATAAGCCCAAGCATTCAGGATAATCGCCAGGGTAATCAAAGCAACTCCGCCGAAAATGATTGCCGGATTACCCGTGGGGCTATCCAAATAATTTACCAAAACTCCCAATACCAAAGCGATCCCAATACCTACCGGAAATGCCACCGACATCCCCGTGATTCCAATCGCCGCTACCAATAATATATTGGCTGCATTAAATACCGCCCCACCGATTAAGGCGGATTGAACATTTTCAGCACTGGCCTGATCGATGTCAGCCAGAAAGCTCCTTCCCGCATCTCCCGAACTTCCCAAGGTCAACGCAAGCACCAATGATGCCAGCAATATGCCAATCGAATAATCCCAATAAAATAATTCAAAGCGCCAGGTGGATGTGGTGAGTTTTTGGGTATTCGCCCAAGAACCCCAGCATAACATGGTTACCACGCAAAGACATACAGCAGTCGTATAGGTTTCAATGATGAACATAGTGCAGTGATTTAAAGATTTCCTAAGCGATAATTTTTTTGGTCGGTCACGCGAATGGCCTTGTCCTGATAGATCAAAATATCCGCCAATTTGCATTCGTAACCTGCCGTTGGATTTGTCAACTTCAACTTCACATCATGCTTGCCCGCTTTCAAATCATATTTCCAAGTTACCTCATGACGTCGCGTGGTAAAGGACACCGGTAATTTAACATGCTCCATCAAAGCGCCATCCACCCACACTTCTAAATCGAATGCATGCGGATCCAATGACGCCCATTTGGCCATCTCACCCTTCACGACAAATCCCGTTCCCTCAAATTGAAATTGATATTCATCCTTCAAGGGCTTATTCACCCAAATCCGATCCACCGGATACACATCCGTAAAACTCTGCTCAAATGCCACTGCTTTGGGGGCCTCCAACGGAATCTGGATTTGATTCTCCGAAATCTTACCCCCATGCATTTCGATGTTTTTCAAGGCATGTCGGTAACCAATCTCATACACCTTATTCAAAGATGTTGTCGTATACTTGAAGTCGATATCCTCTGCCTCCTTCAATCCCAATTTCCAGTAGGTTGGGATTTTGTCATAGCCCAACATTGTTCCTAAAATACCTGCTGCCGATGATGGATTGCAATCTGCGTCCTGTCCACAACGCGTCGCTATCTCGACTGTTTTGCCAAAGTCCCCTTGGCCATATAACAATCCGATCACCACATAAGCGGAGTTAACCGTTGCATCGATGTTGAATGGCGCAAAAACACCATCCGGGCAACCAATATCGTCCGACCATTTGTTTTGAACCTCCAACCAGGTCTTCCGCCAATCCGTTGGGTATTGTTTATGCCAACGAATCACATCCGAAATACATTTGTAGTAATTACTCTGTGCCGGAATCGTCTTCAATGCCTCGCTGACAATTTTATTGATGTCGTTGTGCACAAAAGCCAAGGTATAACAGGCCCCTAAATAAACTCCCCCGTAATAGCCATCGCCGTAGTTCATGATGTGCCCGATTTTATCGGAAATTTGCGAGGCGGCATTCGGCATCGCCGGGGACATTAAACCCGCAAAATCACATTCGATTTGGTAATCAATGCAGTCGGCATGTGGATTGTTCTTCCAATGTCCGGAAGCTGGGGGCATGATGCCATTCAAAATATTGTATCGACCTGCTTGATTCGCATGCCAAAGGGCATATCCCGCCTGCGCATAGGCCTTCGCATGGGAGGCAATCGGCGCTTGTAAACCCTCTCGCTCAAAGACCTCTACGAAGGTTAAGTCCATGTATAAATCATCGTAAAGTCCCGGATTTTCTAGCATCGTTTTTTTCAAATAGCCATCATACCAGGGCACGGGTTGATACGAGTTAATCATCGTTCCATTGTAACGGAATTCCATAGGCCCCCCGAAAGTCACGCCGATTGTTTGCCCGGCCCAGCCCCCTTTGATTTTGTTTTTTAATGCAGCAGGGCTGATGTTCAGCATCTTGGTTTGTGCGGATGCCAACAAGGCAAACATCATGCAGGGGATAAGAAATAAGAATTTTTTCATCGTTTAGGTTGTAGGTTTTGATAGAGGAATTTTTTCATGATGCGGTCGATAAATGCCGGGGTATCGATGCGAATGCCGATTTCCGCATTGGGGCTTTTATTGGGAAGGATTCGAGTAAAACCCTTTTCATCCACATCGATGTGTACTTTTTCCGTTTGAAACAAGCTAGGATAAGCTTCCATGCCAATGGCCACGGGGTCAAAAAGGGTAGGAGTTTCATTTCCCCAAAGCACATATAATCCGCTTAATGCATTGGTGAGTGGCGATTGACGCTGTAAAATTCGGTCACGATTCGTACGATCCAATTTGACCATCGCGGTGACATCCAATCCCGCATAAATAATTTTGGCTCCCGAATGCACGAATTTTTTAGCTGCTGGGATGTCCACGGCTACATTCCACTCCGCATCGATGGGGGCCTTGGTTGAATAACCGATTCGGAAGGATCCAAACATCGCGTAAATCGCCTTGGCTTTTTTTAACACCTCCGGATCTTGGTCGATAATGTCAGCAAAATTTGTGACAGGTCCCACCGAAAAAATGACGACTTCCCCCGGGTATTTTGCCAAACTCGTACGTATAAATTCAGATGCATTCTGCTTTTGAAGCGCTAGATTGTATCCCTCCGCCCAGTAAAATTGCTCCGCGTACCAGTTGGCCCGCTCATTTTTCCCCGACGTATTCCGCCCTAAATAAACAGGAATGTCGGACTGCCCCGTTTCTGCGAGCAGCTTTTGTGCTAATCTTGCTCGGTCATCCGTCCGACCGTAACATGTCGTGATCCCCAGAATTTCATAGCGATCCTGCATCGTCAGTAATAAACCCAAGGCATACGCATCATCGATGTCATCGCCTAAATCACAATCAAAAATGACCTTCTGTTTTTGTTGGCCAAAAACCTGAAACGCAAACAATAAAAGTATGACAAGTTTTTTCATGCTAAATCGGTTAAATAGGGCATCGATGCCTGTGCTCCCATTTGGGTTACTGAACGTGTGGCCGCCTCGCAAGCGAAACGAATGCTCGCTTCCCAATCTTTCCCTTGACTGATGGCCACCGCTAAAGCCCCATTAAAACAATCTCCTGCGGCGGTGGTATCCACGGCTTCGACGGATTGGGTTGGGATGAATAATTTGGTGTCGGCCGACTGGAAGTAAGCCCCCTGTGAACCCATTGTAATGATGAGATTTTGCAAACCCTTATTTAAAAGGATTTGGGCGGCTTCATGGGCCTTGGCGAGGGAGTCGATTTGCACGCCGGTCAACAATTCGGTTTCCGTTTCATTGGGCGTCAAGGCATAAATATAGGGGTAAACATCCGCCGGAATTTCAGCGGCAGGAGCGGGGTTCAAGATGACTTTTAGTCCCTTTTCATGGGCTTTTTTGATGGCATACCAAACGGTTTCCAAAGGGGTTTCCAATTGAATTAAGAGCACATCGCCGGATGAAAATAAGTCCTCGGCTTGATCTATATCAGCTGTTTTTAATGCGGCATTGGCCCCGGAAGCCACTGTGATGCTATTTTCCCCATGGGAATCGACATTGATTAATGCGACACCAGACGCGAGACTCGAATCTTGTTGGACAAATTCCGAATGCATGCCTTCTTGCGCAAATTGCGACAAGGCCATGTCGCCAAAAACATCTTTTCCCACCTTGCAGATAAAATGGACCTCCCCGCCGAGTCGAGTTGCAGCCACCGCCTGATTCGCGCCTTTCCCTCCCGGATTCATGAAAAAGGTGCCGCCTAATATCGTTTCTCCGGGTCTTGGGATACGTACCGACTGAATAACCATGTCGGTATTTGAACTGCCAACGACGATAATTTTGGGCATGTTTGAGCGAATTTGTTTGTCCCTAAATTACAATTTTATATTGATTTAGTATAAAAATGGCTAATTTTCGGGTATGGAAACGAAAAATCGGATTTTATCGCTGGATGTATTTCGGGGAATAACGGTCATGATGATGACCATTGTGAATAATCCCGGGGATTGGGATCATATCTATGCGCCTTTCGAGCATGCTGCGTGGAATGGTTGCACACCAACTGACCTAGTTTTCCCTTTTTTCCTTTTCATCGTTGGTGTATCCGTTTCTTTAAATGCCAGTCAAATCGTACCCCCGAGTAAAATTCTTTCCAGAACCTTAAGCATCCTTTTATTGGGTTGGTTCTTGAGTTTTTTCTCCAAGATTCATGTCGGGGATTTAAGTGGCGGCCCATTGTTGCTCATACGTTTATTGGCCACGGCCCTGATTGTCGGTTTATTTTTCACGCAATATTCCCGCAAGCTCCTGGTGTCTTTGGTCTTGTTTTTTCTGGCATTATTCTTGGCCTTCGGAGGATTTGAATCCTTTGAACATGTTCGCTTACCTGGGGTATTACCTCGTATTGCTATTGTTTATGCACTTTTAGCCACTTTACAAGGTCGGGTGTCGGCTCGCGGATTGCTGGCTTTGGCATCTATTTTTCTACTTGCTTATTGGGCGATGATGAATTACATTGATGTGCCGGGCGTGGGTCCTGCGAATCTGCATGAGGGGACAAACTTGGCGGCTTATGTGGACAATTTGTTACTGCCGGGACATTTGTGGTCGGTGACGAATACTTGGGATCCGGAAGGAATTTTAAGTACCATTCCTGCTTTCGCAACGGGGATCTTAGGGATGTTGGCTGGCTTGTATTTCCGCACACAAACCAGACTTTTGGCAATAGCGGGTTTAGCCTGCATCGTCTTGGGAGCTGTTTGGGATCTCAATTTCCCGATTAACAAAGCTTTGTGGACGAGTTCTTTTGTGTTGTTCACCGGGGGCTGGGCGATGTTGTTGTTGAGCTTTTTGTATTATTTAATCGATGTGCTTGGCTATCAAAATTGGACAAATCCCTTTGTCATTTTTGGGGTTAATCCAATGTTGGTTTTCTTTTTCTCGGGCATCATTCCTCGTGCATTAAACATGTTGGAAATTGAGGGGAAGGGTATTACAACCTATTTGCAAGATGTCCTATTTGCTTCTCGAATTTCGGATCCGTATTTAGCTTCATTTGCGGGGGCTTTGACCTATTTGATCATTTGGTATCTTATCCTTCGCATTTTTTACCGTCGGGGATTAATATTCAAAGTATAAACAATCACGCCCGCTAATGGGTTAGCAAGATATGAAATGTTATACCCCTTCGGATTTGCAGGCGATGGATCGCTATGTTCGGGCCAATTTTGTCAATTGTTTGAGCGGCTTTAAGCCGGCAGCGTTGATCGTATCGCAGGATAAAAATGGCTTGAGTAATGTGGCGCTTTTCAATAACATTGTACACCTCGGAGCGGATCCCGCTTTGATCGGATTTATCAATCGGCCCAGAGAGGCGACACCACATACCTTGGGAAACATCGAATCGACGGG
>JBDKFF010000118.1:0-4635 GCA_039798865.1 Bacteroidota bacterium | reverse complement strand
GCAATGTATTCCCGGAATTTATCCTCCACGATCTTACCCTCACGTGCCCTAAATTCCTTACACTCTTTTACCGCTTCCTGGATTGCATCATAAATCACTTGCCATAACGCTTCGATTTCTTCTTCGGATTCCTCTTTCGTATCCTGTGAGATACTTGCCGGTACGTTTAAGGCCTGTAAATACAAGGCGCCTTCATCTACGTTTGTTACGCCTAAATCGGCAGCAACTCGCTTTAATTCAGCAAAGTAGAGCGCGATTTGTCCTTGTGGTAAAATGCTCTGCTCGCCACCATCGTGATTCTTTTGAATTTGAACGCTCAATTCAATCTTCCCCCGCTCGAGTTGTTGGGTTAAGTAATTACGAATCTCAATTTCGCGTGCGGAAATGGATTTGGGGAGCCGACAAAATATATCCGTAAACTTGGAATTCAATGTCTTGACTTCCACACGTATTTGTAATTCTTGCGCCTCTTTTTGGGATTTCCCAAAACCGGTCATTGAATAAATCATGCCTCTTTTTTTGTTTGTTTAATCGTCAGACCAATGGCCAAAGCGATAAATGCGATTAATCCAATCGATGCGATTCCATCGACCTTTTGCCCCATTTCAACCGAATAGGGTTCAAATTTAAATTCTACTGTATGTTTTCCTGCTGGTATCGCTAGTCCCCGCAACACATAATTGGCACGTGTATGATTGACTTCTTTTCCATCAATGTAGGCCTTCCAGTCCTTGTTTCCTCGGTAATAGATTTCCGAAAAGACAGCGAACCCATTCTTGTCGGCGTTTGCTTGATAGGTCAAATGATTCGGTTCGTATTTCTGTAATTGAATACTTGCCGTAGCGGAAGAATCCAAGCTTAAATTTCCAACAATCGACCGATCTTGTTCCTCCAAAATAACCTGCTTCGCTGGATCAATCTTCTCGATGCCATTCAACGCCTCATCCGCATTTTTTGCCCATTGTACAGAACTCACAAACCATGCATTACCTAAGGCCGCCGGATTCGTTTGTACGGCCGTTTGGCCCGCCGAATCCGCCACGATAATGTATTTGGTGTTCAACATGTTCAATACATTCATCTGTCCCGGATTACCCGCAAAATACTTCTCAACTAATTCTTGGTAACGACGCAACTTGGCCGCATGGTAACCTCCTAACGACTGATGATAATACGAGGTTGTCGCATCATTCATAAATGATACTGTCGAGTTTAATACGCGGAAAGTACCATGATCCGCTAAGATTTGTTGGTCCACCGCCGTCGGCTGAATCTGCTCATCCAAGGTGCTCTTTGAGACAAATGCTTCCTTGCCAAAGTAACGCTTGGCTACGGGTGTCAAATCAAAAATTCCCAACAAAACAATGCCAATCACCCAAACGGATTTCTTAACCTTTGCCAAGCTCGCGCTATAGACCAAGGCAGCTCCGATCAAAATGATAATCAAACTGCGGAAGGCATCGGATTGGAATAATTCAATCCGGTCCAAACGTATGCTGCTCCAGATGGCAGTATTCATCATCGGGTCTTGTAATATCGCCGCGCCATCCTGTGCCCCCTTGAAATCAAAGAACAAATCAGGAACTAAACCAAAGACCAAACACAAGCCTCCACTTAATCCCAATGCGTACAATAAGGGCTTCTTTATCTCGGCTAAACTTGGTTTTTGTTTCGCCAACTGAATTAGTGCCATCAAGCCCAAACTCACCATGCCAAATTGTACAAAGGATAACACCATCGTAATCGCACGGAATTTATTGAACATAGGGATGTAGTCAAACCAAACGAAATTCAATGGAAAATTCTTGCCCCAAGCCATCGTTAGGAATAACAACGTGATGCCTAGAATCCACCATTTTTCGCCTGATTTCACGTAAAATGCCCCAAACAAGAATAAGAATATAATTAGTGCTCCTGCATAGGCTGGTCCCGCTGTATACGACTGCTCACCCCAATAGGTCGGCCCTTTCTCTACAAAGCCCAACACCTGGTCCTCCGAGAATCCGGCATCCACCATCGTCTTGTAGGTATGTGATTTCGTTCCACCTAAATCACCTTGGGATGCTCCTCCTTTGAAATTTGGAATCAACAAGGTTCCCGTCTCCGAGATCCCATAGGACCAATCGAATGCGTAACCGCTGTCTAAACCATCGCCTCGTTTGGCATTGGCAGCTAATTCTGATTTTCCACGGGTTGTCTCTTTGGCATAATCGTAATTATTCCAAAGACGCATGCCGTGTGTTCCGATGGCAAGAATTAAACCGAGCCCCAGTAATAATCCGCGGCTATACCAATCCAGCAAGGTTTTGTTTCGATAACAATGGATGAGCATGTAGAGCTTATAGGCTCCGATGATGAAAAATAAATAATAAGTTATTTGAACGTGGTTGGCATATAATTCCAAGGCCATTGTCACAGCGAAAACCGCGGCCCCAAGCCATTTCCGAATGCCCCAGCACATACGGATACCCGCTAATACCATCGGTGCATAGGCCAAGGCCAACACTTTCGATGTATGTCCTGCCGGAATAATCACCAAATTATAGGTCGCGAAAGCATAAAACACCGCACCCGCAAAACCCAAGAGGGGTGAAGCGCCCATCGCCCACAGGAATAAATACATTCCCAGGAGCTGAAGAAGGATTAAATTAACCGGCGTAGGAAATAGATTCGTAATGAAACTCCCAATGTGACTCGAGATACTGTAAGGGTAGGATCCGGAAATTTGATAGGTAGGCATACCCCCAAACATCGAGTTGGTCCACCAAGCATCCGTTCCCGACGCTTTCTTAAATTGAATGCTCTCCTGCGCCGCCGCTTGAGCCTGCATAATATCATGTTGAATCAAAACCTTTCCTTGCAACACCGGGCCGCAATAAATGAAGGAAATGACAATAAATCCGATAATCACCAGTCCATGTGGGACGAAGGAGCGCAAATCAATTTTCATAAATACCTTATTGAATACTTACCAATTCCAATTCAAATGTTAAATCACGACCCGCTAATGGATGATTCGCATCCAAGGTTACATGCGTTTCAGTCAAATCTGTAATTACTACTTCAACCACATGACCTCCATCTTGGTGCATGCTCAACGAAGCGCCTAATTCCAATTCAATATGTGGAGGAATCTGTGCACGTTCAATTGTTACCGTGTTTTCAGGGGAATGCTCGCCATAGGCCTCTGCCGCTGGAATCACAATGGTTTTCTTCTCACCAATCGTCATTCCGGTTACGCCATCATCAAATCCCTTAATCACCATTCCGGATCCTAATTGGAATTCCAATGGCGTACGTCCTACCGATGAATCGAAGATTGAACCATCATCGTGTTTTCCTGTGTAATGTACGGCTACTTTATCGCCTGTTTTTGCAATCGACATGTTGTTAAAATTAATCCCGTTAGCGCTTGCCTTCAGGCAGTATGTAAAAATTTTTCGTTTTAGACTTGACGCCTATCTTTCAAAGTTCCGTAATTTTTTTGCCTTTTCATAACCTATTGCGGGCGCTTTAAGCTCCGGCAATAAATATTTAAATAGCTCAGAGATAAGGTATCTCCCAAATCTGCCGCATATTGAAAATCATAGCAGGCATCGGTGATGTTTCCGGTGCTCATCAACTTCACTCCGCGGTTAAAATAACTCTCCGGATAATAGGGGAAAATCTCAATCGATTTCGAATAATCGGAAATAGCCCCTTTTTCATTGCCTAGTTTAGATTTAAAATAGGCGCGGTAGAAATAGTAATCAGCATGATCGTTTTCCAAACGAATCGCTCTTGTCAAATCCGCCACGGCACCCGTGTAGTTTTCTTGGAAGCCCCGACTAAGCCCTCTCGAAAAAAGTATCTGTGGATTTTTCGGGTATTTGGCATGCGCCAACGTTAATAGTTCCGTTGCCTCATCGAATTTCCCTTCCTTGATTTTCGCCAAGCCCATGTTGTAGTCGATCATACAACCACTTAATAGAAAGCAACAAAGAACGAATAAGTACCTCATTATTTGAATGTTACGATGGAAATACCGGCACCCCCGCGGTCGGCATGTTCATCCTGCACCGACTTGATTTCACGGTAACGCTTTAATTGTTCTTTCACCAAATTCCGCAAAATGCCATCCCCTTTACCATGCAATATTCGCACCTCAGGAACACCCAATAATAACGCATCGTTCATGTATTGATCCAGAATGACGTAAACTTCCTCACCGCGTTTGCCTCGTACATCCAGGGTCAGTGCAAAATGTGCCATTCGGTCATTGATGTCAATGCCGCGCATGGCCGTTCGGGTTGACTTTTCTGCTTTGGGGGCTTTGACTTGCTCCAAACGATTTAGTTTAATTGTGGTGCGGATTCCGCCCAAGGCAACCACCGCGTCTTTTCCCTTCAATTCCATCACCTCACCAATCGCTCCCTCGTCATCCACCTGCTTGATTCTCACCCAAGAACCCACGCTGATAGGTCCTTGAATCGTTGTTTTTTGAGGTTTTTCAGTGGTTTTGGGTGCTTGAACCTGTAATTTTTTTTCGGAGAATTCGTTTAAACCTTTACGGATTTCTTTGGTGACTTCCTTTTCGGCCGACTTCTCTTTAATCTCCCGAATCGTTTGTTCGATTTTCTGATTGGCTTCTTTGAC